>JBAVMD010000213.1:0-5533 GCA_049689695.1 Chitinophagaceae bacterium
TTTTTATTTTGAAAAAAAAGACTTGGTATGAAAAGAATATCGTCCTTATTGTTGTTGGTAATACTTGCTGCATGCACCCAGGCGCAATCGATCGATCAGATCATTAACCCTGCGGAAACTGAACGCATCGAAAGAATATTGTCATCCGATGAAATGATGGGCCGCAGGCCTTTCACCGCCGGGATTGATAAGGCAGCTGCATTTATTGCAGATGAATTTAAAAAGGCCGGGTTGCAACCGTTGACCGGACAAACCAGTTTTTTGCAAACGTTCACGATGGTTCGTCCCGCTTTCGTTTCTGCCAAAGGCAATTTTGACGGTACTGAGCTGGATGGAAAGAACATCATGGTATTTACTACAAAACCATCTGTAACCATTGATAACAAATCAGGATATGAAATAGTGAAGATCACAGCTACTGATACGTTTGGCGCAAAGGCTCCGATGTATATCAGGGGATCTAAGAATGTGCTGGTGCTGGTAGATTCTGTACATGAAAGACAATTCAAAAACCTTCCGAGGTTCAAGAGGGAAAGCTTTCCTGTTGAACGGATCGTGGCATTCGTGCTCACAAATAAAACTCCTTCAAATTTTTCTATTCAGGCAGAGCACAGCATAAAAGAAATGACGCTTAGCAATGTTGTTGGAGTGCTGCCGGGCAAAAGTAAAAAAGAAGAATATGTTTTATTCTCCGGCCATTATGATCACCTGGGAATAGGGCGTCCTACCAAAGAAATGGATTCTATTTATAACGGCGCTAACGATGATGCATCAGGCATTACTGCAGTGATATTGCTGGCGAATTATTTTAAAAAGCTCGCGAACAATGAGCGCACGTTGGTGTTTGCTGCATTTACAGCTGAGGAAAGCGGTGGTTTTGGTTCGCAATATTTTTCAAAGCAGTTTGATCCCGTGAAAGTGATGGCCATGTTCAATATCGAAATGATCGGTACGGAAAGCAAATGGGGTACTAACTCTGCTTTTATTACGGGATATGAAAGGACCGATATGGGCAAGATACTGGAGAAGAATCTGGAAGGAAGCCAGTTTAAATTTTATCCCGATCCTTATCCTGATCAGCAATTATTCTATCGTTCAGATAATGCTACGCTTGCAAGAGTAGGTGTGCCTGCGCATACTATATCCACTTCGAAAATGGATTCAGAAAAATTCTATCATACCGCGGATGATGAGATCGAAACGCTGGATATGAAGAATATGGCGGAGATCATCAAAGCCATTGCGATCAGCTCTACGTCTATTGTTGCGGGAAAGGATACACCATCAAGGGTTGATACGAAGCAGTTGAGGTAATATCGCTTTTTATACAACAGTGAGCCGCTAAGTAAACTTCGTTAACACCTTCTCCATTTCTCCCTCAATCTTATCATTACTAAGGTTGCCGATGCTGCCTTCATGCGTATGATTGAGCGGTTGCGTATGATCAAATTCAAAACTCCCTTTATTGATCTCGTTGCCAACCTGCTTATACGCTTCGCGGAAAGGAATGCCTTTGTTCACTAACTGGTTCACTGCTTCCACACTGAAGAGGTATTTATATTTTTCATCCTGCAGGATGTTTTCATTCACGCGCATTTCTGCAAGCATCACCCGCATCAATTGCAAACAGGCTTTCAACTCTTCAACTGCAGGGAACAATATTTCTTTCGTTAATTGCAGATCACGGTGATAGCCAGACGGAAGGTTGTTGATGAGCAGCGTAAGCTCATTGGGTATGGCTTGAATGCGATTGCATTTAGCGCGTATCAGCTCAAATACATCCGGATTTTTTTTATGGGGCATGATGCTGCTGCCCGTTGTGAGATGATCAGGAAATGAAATGAAAGCGAAATTCTGGTTCATGTACAGGCAGCAGTCCATAGACAGCCTGCTTAAAGTAGCAGCAATGCTGCTGAGCGCCATCGAAACCAGCTTTTCTGTTTTGCCCCGTGTCATTTGAGCATAAACAGCATTGTAATTGGGAGCAGCAAAGCCAAGCAACTCAGTGGTCATGGTCCTGTTCAATGGAAAAGAAGAACCATAGCCTGCACCGCTGCCCAAAGGATTTTTATTGGCGATGGTGTAAGCTGCCGCCAGCATTTCCATATCGTCAACAAGACTTTCAGCATAGGCGCCCAGCCACAATCCAAAAGAAGAAGGCATGGCTATCTGCAGGTGCGTGTAGCCAGGCAATAATTTGTTTTTGAACTTTTCACTTTGCGAGATCAGCAGGTCGAACAGCTGTTTTGATTCATCTTTAACATGAAGCACAGCATCACGCAGGTATAGTTTTATATCTACAGCCACCTGGTCGTTACGACTGCGGCCGCTGTGAATTTTTTTTCCTGCTTCGCCAATTCGTTCTGTAAGCAGCATTTCTACTTGCGAGTGAACATCTTCTACTGAATCCTGGATGGTGAATTGTGCGTTGTTGATCTCATTCAATATTTGTTCAAGTCCCTTTACAGCTTCTTCACTTTCGGCTGCGGTCATTAATCCAACCGAGCCAAGCATTTTCACGTGTGCAATGGAACCCATTACATCGTAAGCTGCCAGCATGGTATCAAATTCCTTATCCCTGCCAACTGTAAACTGCTCTATCAGCGCAGAGACGGAAGTATTTTCTTTTTGCCACAGCTTCATAGCAATTGATTTAAGAGTTGAACGTACAAGTCGATGCCTTGCTTTATTTCATCAAGATAAATAAATTCATCGGCGGTATGGCTTCTTGCAGAATCGCCCGGGCCCATTTTCAGGGCGGGAAATGGCATGAGCGCTTTGTCTGATGTAGTGGGTGAGCCATAATAAGTTCTTCCCAATTCCAACCCTGCTTTCACCAGCGCATGTTCCAATGCAATGGCAGTGGAGCGCATGCGCGTGCTTCTTGGTTTAACATCGCACTGCACATTGCTGCGAATGGTGTCAAGCACTTCTTCAAAAGCATAAAGCTCATTAATGCGCGTATCTACTATAAAGCTGCATTCTGATGGAACAACATTATGCGCTTTGTTCTCTGTGTTCACAGAAGTAACGGTCATCTTCACGGGCCCAAGCAGATCAGAAACTTTTTCGAACCGGTAAGTGCTGAACCAATCAATATCTTTTATTGCCTTATATACGGCGTTATCTCCTTCATTGCGGGCTGCATGCCCTGCCTGTCCATGCGCCTTGCAATCCAGCACCATCAAGCCCCTTTCAGCTACTGCCATCTGCATTTGTGTAGGCTCCCCTACGATAGCTCCTGCAATAATACCCTTGTTATGAAACGGGTAATTGAATTGTTCATTCACCAGCAGCGCTTCAATGCCATTAGGCCCTGAGATCTCTTCTTCTGCGGTAGCAGCTATGATAAGATTGTAGCGAAGATCTTCCCTGTCAGAAAAATGCAGGAATGTGGCGATGAGGCTTACCAATGATCCGCCGGCATCGTTGCTTCCGAGGCCGTATAATTTCCCATTTTCAACAATAGGAGAGAAGGGATCTTTTGTGTAGCCGGAATTGGGTTTTACGGTATCGTGATGCGAATTAAGAATAATGGTTGGCTTCAACGGATCAAAATGTGTGTTGTAAGCCCAGACATTATTGATAAACCTATAGCGTGCAATTCCTTTATTGCGAAAAAAATATTCGATCACACGCGCAGTGTTCTGCTCTTCTTTACTGAAAGAAGAAGTTGAGATCAGCTGCTTCAGCAGGGAAATGGCTTCCTGCTGTAAATCGTGTATGCTTTTGTTATTCATTAGAGATAGTTGTGCCTTTGATGCCGGCCACCAACTCCAGTAATTGCTCGGCCTGGCCAATGACAACTCTTTTTACGCCCTGGTTCACTGCTGCAAACGCATTCTCCAGTTTAGGCAACATACCCGCAAAAATCAATCCTTTCTCCTTGAGCTCTGCATAATAAGCAGGATTTATGCGACTTATAACGCTATCCTCGTCATTCACGTCGCGCAACACGCCTTTCTTTTCAAAACAATAGATCAGGTGAACTTCATAACCTCTGCCTAATACTGTTGCAATTTCCTGCGCAACTGAATCTGCATTTGTGTTCAGCAACTGACCGCGGTTGTCATGCGTAATAGGCGCCATTACAAGCGTGAATTTATTATTCAATAATGTCATCCACTTCATCACAAGTATTTGTTTGCTTTCGATGTCGCCCACAAAACCGTAATCTATTGTTGGATGTTCGCGTTTTTTTGCAGGCAGCAGGTTTGCATCTGCACCTGTAAGGCCGAGTGCATTGATGCCGTAGAATTGAAGCCTTGCGACAAGACTTTTATTGATGTAACCTGCATACACCATCGTTACTATTTTAAGCGTTTCGGCGTCGGTAACTCGTCGGCCATCTATCATTTGCTGTTTAACGCCTAATTGTTCAGCGAGTTCTGTTGCCAGCTTGCCGCCGCCATGTACTAATATTTTCTTGCCTGGTATTTCAGAAAAATATTCGAGAAACCAGCTCAGCTTTACAGGATCATCTATAACATTTCCGCCGATCTTGATGATGTAAATGGGTTCCATGGAAGTCATTTGGTCATTGAGTCAATAAGTCATTAGCTAAAACAGTGTTGCAGCAACCTCCTCCCGATAGCTATCGGGATCCAGCCTCTAACCTTCGAGTATACCCGCCAACACAGCCTGCGCCGCCCAAACCCTGTTAGATGCCTGCTGTGTTACAATGCTGTTGCTACTGTCCAGCACCTCATCGCTCAGTTCAACATTTCTTCTTACAGGCAGGCAATGCATCACCCTGGCATCATTGGTAAGCTGCAGCTTTTCATTCGTGAGCATCCAGGAAGGATCATTGCAATAGATCTTTCCATAATCATTATACGTGCTCCAGTTCTTTACATACACAAAATCTGCATCGCGCAGCGCTTCGTTCTGGTTATGTGTGATGGTTGCGCCTTTTGTAAATTGTTCTGCAAGCTCATAATCTTCAGGATGCGTGATCACAAAATCAGATTCACCCCAGGCAGTGACCCACTGCGAAAAGCTGTTGGCCACACATTGCGGCAGCGGCTTTATGTGCGGCGCCCAGGTAAGTACGATCTTCGGACGTTTTTTTTGTCGTGAGGAAAGCACTTCTTTGATGGTAACAATATCTGTAAGGCTTTGCAATGGATGCAGCGTTGCGCTTTCCAGGCTCACAATTGGAATGCCTGCATATCTGATGAACTGGTTTATGAACAGCTCACTGTAATCTTCTTCTCGATTTTTTAAGGAAGGAAAAGTACGAATGCAGAGAATATCGAAATACTTTCCCATGACAGGTGCGGCATCTTTCACATGCTCCACAGTATTGCCGCTCATGATGGCTTCATCTTCAAACTCCAGTGTCCAGCCTTCCTGTCCTACATTGAAAACAATAGCTTCCATGCCCAGGTTCTGCGCTGCTATCTGCGTGCTGAGGCGGGTGCGCATACTGGGGTTCAGAAACAATAAGCCAATGCGCTTGTTGAGCCCGAGTTGTTTGTGTTTGAAGGGATCGGCTTTATACGCCAGTGCCTGTTGAGCAATGGCATTGATG
>JBAVMD010000214.1:0-13981 GCA_049689695.1 Chitinophagaceae bacterium
AAACCGCTGCAGGAGATCGAGAGAAAGCGTAGCCTGGGCGACTCACAGGCTCAACCGACCGTTATACCATCCGACAAAGGCTTGTTTAAAATAATTGATGACGTAAACCAACAATTTGCGAAAGGTGGGGCTGAAAAGGAGATCATAAGTGATACAACCACTGTAAGAGAACTTGACGAAGTAAATAAAGCCACTGTCATAGCCGGAGACATTTCCCAGGCCGATCTTAAGAAAGTAATGACCATTGCTTCTCTTCGAAAAGCACCCGGGGGTTATGATCCGCGTTTATGGCAGGCATATTGCCATTACAGGATCTCGACAGTTAATCTTGTAAAAAATATTTATTCTACAGCTCAGACAATTTTACAAGTAAGACAAGCAAGCAAGACTCCTTCTGTTAACACACGCCCACCTCAATTATTACACGGACCGGAAGAAGTAAAATACAGCATCAACACCGCCTTGCTTCGAAAGCCGGCAAACAAGAAAAACACATCAACCAACCAGGGAATTGGGGCAGTGTTCCCGATATTGCTGGCAGCATCAAAAGAGTTGAACAATTATTTTTCAACGGGCCTGAGTGACGGTGTTACAGACAATAATGTATGGAAACTGTCGTGCACATTCGGGTATTATTTAAAAGTGAACGAACCTCTTGAAACCGGCGATATTGCGCGCATCAGCAATGCTATGGCCGACAAAGGTTACTGCTGGAGTATAATCTTAAAAGCATCCGGATGGAATGTAACCGAAGCAATTTGTTTGATCAAAGGGGAGTTCAAACATTTTACATCTGCACCCGGTGCAGTAAATTTTGCATGGAGGGCGGCGCCCTGCATGCTATTTGCAGACAATACACAGCCCGGACAATTCTGGGGACCACGCATGAACAGAATGCGCGGGTTTGTTTCGCAAAATCTCGGCTTCATTGGAGCAGCCATAGGAGAAGAAGGTTTCCTGAGATTGATCTTTGAAAATACCAGGCTGGCGCCCAGAACCTGCAAGGAAGTTTTTCCAATGGTAAAAAACGAGATCGTTCTCATCACTAATAATACATATCCACTGCCTGGCTGCATTTTATTTCCGGCTGATCATTCAACTATAGCAGTCATGCTTTCGAACGGGCAGTTTGTGATAACTTATGGTGGTGGGCAAGGCAAGATCCTTCCTTTTGCAGAATTCAAACCTGTTGCTTTCTGGAGCCCACATTTGTAATTAAGAAAGAGAACGGCTTATTCCCAGCTCCAACCCTCTTAACTCGGCAAGTCCTTTCAGCCTTCCGATAGCGCTGTAACCGGGATAAGTGATTTTATTCAGATCGTCCAGCATCTGGTGGCCATGATCAGGACGCATGGGAATAGAAACCTGCCTGCGTTTCATAGTGAGCACTATTTCCCTCATCACTTCATACATATCTACATCGCCGTCTAAATGATCAGCTTCGTAAAAATTGCCTTCTTCATCACCTTTGGTACTGCGTAGGTGAATGAAGTGAATGTGATCACCGAGGCGTTTTACAATACCTGCAAGATCATTGTCTGGTCGCACACCAAATGAACCGGTGCAAAAGCAAAGTCCGTTTGCAGGCGAAGACGCCGATTGCAGTAACTCATTTGCATCCTGCTCAGTGCTTACAATGCGGGGTAAGCCAAGCAAAGGAAACGGAGGATCGTCAGGATGTATAGCCATTTTCAACCCGCATTCTTCCGCCACGGGTACAACCTGTTGCAGGAAATAAAAAAGATGCTGCTTTAACTGCTGTGCATCGATGTGCTCGTAAGTTTTTAATGCGGAAAGTATCTGCTCTTCTGTAAACCGTTCTTCGCTGCCGGGCAATCCAAGCAATGCATTTCTGTAGAGCGTTTCTTTTTCTTTATCGCTCATCTTATCGAACCTGCGTTTTGCTTTTTCAGTTTCTTCAGGAGTATAATCTTTTTCCGCACCGGGACGCTTCAGTAAAAAAAGATCGAATGCAATAAATGCTGCTTTCTCAAAGTAGAGCGCCCTGCTTTTATCGGGCATTTCATAAGAGATGTCCGTACGCATCCAATCCAGGATGGGCATAAAGTTATACGTCACCACTTCAAGTCCGCATGCGGCTACATTGCGCAGGCTTTGTTTATAATTTTCGATGTATTGTAAATAGTTACCAGTTTGTTTTTTAATGTCTTCATGAACGGGAAGGCTTTCGATGACTGTCCATGTCATGCCTGCTCGTTCAATCACCGATTTTCTTTTATTGATTTCTTCTACAGGCCATACTTCTCCTACAGCAATGTGATGCAGAGCAGTAACCACACCAGAGCATCCGGCCTGCCTGATATCCAGTAAACTTACGGGATCGTTAGGCCCGAACCAGCGCATTGTTTGTTGTAAGAACATGACTTGTTACATAATTTATTTGGTCTTCACGCAACGATAAACGAAGGGAACGCGGATCATTAGGATCTGTTAGGATTTTTTAGGATTTGTTCCTGATATTTTTAATCGTTTGACAATCGCAAGAGCTAATCCTAATAAATCCTAACAGATCCTGATAATCCGCGTTCCCTTCTTCTGTACGTGAAATCTTTATTTCGCTATTCCCAGCGGAGAGAAATAAATAAATATCGCTACTATGATCACGATAACAATCACAGACAGCCATACATCTTTTGCATTCCAGCTGGCCCTCGACGCAGCCTTATCTTCAGCAACGGTTGTTGCAAAGGTGAGGCCATTCAATTGCGTCAACGATGGTTTTTCAGTAAGCAGGCTCACGATCACCATGATGGCAATAGAAACCAGGAAAAGTATGATACAGAAATAAAGGAAGTTCAGGGTTGCAAAATCATATGCAAAGCCGCTGAGATTTGCCTTGTTCAATTCCAGCAATATCCTGATAACGCCAATGATGAAACCAACCACCATTGCGCTGTACGCACCTTTGGCATTGATACGCTTTGAAAATACCCCCAGCAAAAATACTGCGGCAATGGGCGGCGCCAGGTACGACTGCACACTTTGCAGGTATTGATATAACACACCGGATATGTTCGACATGATCGGTATCCAAACCATTCCCAGTATTACCACTACGCCGGTAGTGATGCGCCCTACCCTCACCAGTTCTTTATTGCCCGCTTCGGGCTTGATCTTTTTATAAATGTCCATTGTAAACAAAGTGGAGCATGCGTTGTACACAGATGCAAGTGAACTCATTAGCGCAGCCAGCAATCCACCCGCCAGCAAACCTCTCAAGCCCACGGGCATAATTTCTCTCACCATGGTTGGGAAAGCTTCGTTGGGATCATCCAGTTGCAGTTTGCCCTGCGCCTGTAATGAAAATGCGATGAGACCCGGTATCATGAAAATAAAAAAAGGCAACAGCTTCAGGTAAGCAGCGAAGATGGTCCCTCTTCTCGCCTGCTTTTCATCACGACCGGCGAGGCAACGCTGCACAATATGCTGGTCGGTACACCAGTACCAGATACCAACAATCGGCGAAGCGAACAGGATACCCAGCCACGGAAAATCAGGATCGCTCAATGGCGGGAACATGCTCAGTTTGTTCTTGGGAATAGAAGACATGAGACCGTCCCAGCCTCCCACTTCCCTCAACCCGAAAATCATCAGTACTGCCGAACCTAACAACAGCACGATGGCCTGGATGGCTTCTGTATACATCACCGCGTGCAATCCACCGAACACTGTATACACGCCGGTAACAATTACAAGTATGATCGCAGCTGTCCAGAAATCGATGCTTGGAAAGAAAATAGTAATAACAGTAGCCGCGGCAAATATGGTAACAGAAGCTTTGGTAATAATATAGCTCAGCAACTGAATGATGGAAAGAAGTATTCTTGATTTTGCATTGAACCTGCGTTCAAGAAATTCCGGCATGGTGTACACCATGCTGCGCATATAAAATGGAACAAACACCCAGCCGAGCAAAAGAATGATCCAGGAGTGCAATTCATAATGACCCATTACGAGGCCTGATTTTGCAGCCGTGCCTGCAAGTCCTACAATATGCTCGGAACCTACATTGGAAGCGAGAATGGATGCTCCGATAACGAACCATCCAAGATTCCTGTTGGCGAGAAAATAATCAGAGGGAGATTCTTTACTTTTTCTGATAGACCAGATTGAAACGCCGGCAATCACACCCAAATAAAGAATGATGAACAGCCAGTCGATTGTTCCCAGTAAATGCATGTTAGTTGGTTTTTATGCTATCGTTGGATCAATTCGTGAAATTCGTGCCTGCAATTCGTGTATTAAAAAATGCTATATAAACCGGTTGATAATATTTTC
This sequence comes from Chitinophagaceae bacterium, assembly GCA_049689695.1. Classification (GTDB taxonomy): domain Bacteria; phylum Bacteroidota; class Bacteroidia; order Chitinophagales; family Chitinophagaceae; genus DASPKM01. The sequence goes on from JBAVMD010000214.1 coordinate 4,300, forward strand.
CAGGTATTCCTGTTTTCCGCTCCTCGTTTGCGGCTCACCGTTCTCTAAAGCATAAGCCCGCAGGTCTTCGAGCGAGAGGTTTCCATTTTCAAATTCCTTTCCCTTGCCGCTGTCGAAAGAAGCATAACGATCACTCCTGAATTTTTTGTACTCCGATTGCTGCAGCACTGCATCTGCAACAATCAGCGACCGCGCAAATGCATCGATGCCACCGATGTGTGCATGAAACAGGTCTTCCATATCAGTGGAATTGCGTCGGATCTTCGCATCGAAGTTGATGCCGCCGCCTTTAAATCCTCCGGCTTCCAATATTACCAGCATGGATTCTGTAAGCTCATATATATTGATCGGGAACTGATCGGTATCCCAGCCGTTCTGGTAATCGCCGCGGTTAGCATCCATGCTGCCCAGCAATCCCGCATCTGCAGCTACCTGCAGTTCGTGTTGAAAAGTATGGCCTGCAAGCGTGGCATGATTTACTTCGAGGTTTAATTTGAAATCGTTCATCAGGTCAAACTGCCGCAGAAAAGAGATCACCGTAGCTGCATCATAATCGTATTGATGCTTGCTCGGTTCGCAAGGTTTCGGTTCAATAAAAAAAGTTCCTTTGAAGCCCTGGCTTCTTGCATAGTCTTTTGCAGCATGCAGGAAGCGTGCAAGATGTTCCTGCTCGCGTTTCATATCTGTATTGAGCAGGCTCATATAACCTTCGCGCCCACCCCAGAAAACATAATTTTCTCCACCCAATGCAATGGTCGCGTCCAGCGCGGCCTTTACCTGTGCGCCCGCATGCGCCAGCACATGAAAATCAGGATTGGTAGCTGCGCCGTTCATGTACCTGCGGTTACTGAATAAATTAGCAGTGCCCCAAAGTAATTTCACGCCGCTGGCCTTCTGTTTTTCAGCCGCATAATTCACCATTTCCTGCAGCCGTCTTTCGTTTTCATTGATGTTGTTGGTATAGTCCACTACATCCACGTCATGAAAGCAATAAAAAGACAGGTTCATTTTTGTGATGAATTCAAAAGCCGCATCCATTTTATCTTTTGCTCTTTCAACTGCATCGGTTTTTTTATCCCATGCAAAAAGATGGGTGGGTTCGCCAAAGGGATCGGCGCCGTTTCCGCAGAAGCTGTGCCAGTAAGCGCAGGCGAAACGGAAGAATTCCTTCATTGTTTTTCCGGCCACTATTTTGTTTTCATCATACCACCGGAAAGCTAAAGGATTGTCTGATTCAGGCCCTTCATATTTAATTTGACCTATTCCTTTAAAGTATTCGTTATTACCCTGAACAACTTTCATATTAGTTTTTTGGCTTGAATAAGAGAAGAATTTCACGCAGGGGCGCAAAGAGGCTTCGCCTTCTTTAAGCACAAGAACCTGCGACATCAAAAGGCGAAGCCCCTCTTTGCGTCTCTGCGTCTTTCTTTGCGTCTTTGCGTGAAATCATCTTTGCTCTATTACGATAAAAAATCTAGCTGATTAATTCATTAACTTGTTCTTTCTTCAATTTTTCCTCAAGTAAGGTTTTCCATTGTTGGTAAAATTCATCATATAAATCTTCGTTAGAAGGTTCAATTAATTCAAGTGGTTTGCGCTGGCTGCCTGCATCGGCGGCGCTGCTGTAAATGCCAGCCCCTATGCCTGCACCAATGGCGGCTCCATAACTTCCATCGCCTTCGTAAAATTCAACAGCAAGGCCGGAAGCATTTACAAATGATTGCGTAAATACATTGCTCAAAAAAAGATTGCTTTTGCCGGCGCGCACAATGTCTGGCGTAACGCCGTTCTCCCGCATAATATCGAGTCCGTAACGGAATGAAAATGCAATGCCTTCCTGCACGGCCCGGAAAAGATGGGCAGCGCCGTGATGGTTCAGGTCGAGACCATTAAAATGCGCACCAACCATACGGTTGTTCAGCATGCGCTCGGCGCCGTTGCCAAATGGCAATGCAAACAATCCATCGCTTCCCGGCTTAACGGCAGATGCCGCCTCATTGATTGCTGCATAAGAAAGTTGCGAGCCACAAACCTGTTTTATCCAACGGTTGAAAATACCCGCACCATTAATGCACAGCAAAATACCTGTTCGTATACTGGCAGGTGTATAGTTTACATGCGCAAAGCTGTTCACGCGTGATTGCAGGTCGCACGCCAATTGATCACTCACAGCATATATTACCCCGGAAGTACCTGCTGTAGCAGCTACCTGTCCCGGCTCCAGCACATTCAGGGCAAGCGCATTGTTTGGCTGATCACCTGATTTATAAGCGATGGGTATGCCTTGCTTCAGGTTCAATCGCGCAGCAACTGATCCTTTCAGGTAGCCATGAGGCGAGAATAGTGGATGAACTACAGGGAACAATTTATCATCAAACCCGAAATAGCGTTTTACATCAACCGAAATATTATTTTCTTCAAAATCCCAGAAGATGCCTTCAGACAAGGCAGAGATGGTGGTAGTGATGTCGCCGGTAAGCTTCATGGCAATGAAATCACCGGGCAGCATCAGCTTATCCGTTCTTTCATAAACAGCAGGCTCGTTCTCTTTCACCCAGGCCATTTTAGCAGCAGTGAAATTGCCCGGAGAGTTCAGCAATCGCCGAAGGCAATGCTCTTCTCCTATTGCCGTAAATGCCTTGTTGCCTGTTTCTACCGCGCGGCTGTCGCACCAGATGATAGAGTTTCGAAGTACGTGCTGGTCTTTATCAACCAGCACCAGTCCGTGCATCTGGTAAGCCAGCCCGATGGCTGCAATATCCATAGGGTCATAAGCCTCGCTTGTATGGCATTTCAATACCGCCTGCTTTACATCTTCCCACCAGGCTTCGGGGCTTTGTTCTGCCCAGCCTGTCTGCGGGGCAATGATGGCAGCTTCTGCTTCGGGATGTTGGGCAGAAGCAAGTATTTTACCTGTTGCACTGTCAACAACAGAAACTTTAATTGAAGAAGTGCCTATGTCAATTCCAAGTAGTAGCATGTAGCGTAAAAGGTAAGAAATTTGTTTATTGGTTGAGAAGTTTACTGGCTTATTAGTTTATTAGTTTACTGGTTTACTGGTTTATTAGTAAGGCCCCCGACTGCTAATCAGGACCTCACCATAAACCAATAAACCAGTAAACCAATAAACTAATAAACACTCTTCTTAGTAACCAGGATTCTGAGGGAATTTAGGGCCCTCGGTCACCAGGTCGATCTGTTGCTGCGGTATAGGACGCAACATGTGCGTTTCTTTAATACCCGCTGCTGCTTCCGTGTTGTACTTTTTAACACGGTCTACCAGTGTTTTAGTACGCACAAGATCCCACCAGCGCATGTGTTCTCCGTAAAGCTCCCTGCTGCGTTCATCCAAAATAAAATCGAGTGTTACCTGTGCAGGCGTAATGGTTTGTGCCGCAATGGCCGCGCTTAGCTGTGCCGGGGTCTGGCCCGGTTTTACTGCAGCGCGCTGGCGCAGAACATTCAGCATGGCCGCCGCATTCGTGAGATCGCTCAGTTTGAATGCAGCTTCCGCAGCAATAAGGTAAACCTCAGAAAATTTGTACATGATGAAAGGCCTTGCAGAAGCATCATTGAGGTATGCCCTGGTAGAATCATCATACTTTTTCATAGAAGGATAAATGATAGCTGTATAAGGGGTGGTTGCGCCTGCTATCGGCGGCTCGAATATGATGCCTTTGAATGCATTTCTTTCTGCTGCCGTTACCAGCCTGCCCGGCATCCATATTGCCGTATCAACATTTGGTATCAGTGTTCCGCGTGGAGTAACCGTATTCCTGTTGGTTATCCAATGCGTTTGGAAAGTGCGGTCGTAACGAGCATCATTTACTTTATCGGCAAAAGCAACTTCCATGGCGTAAGGATAATTCGGGCGAATGCGAATGAATGGCCGGCCGTTGAGTATATCCCTGTCAATAACCGGGTTGCCGCCGGCAGCTGGATAGTTTGCGTTTACTGTTGGATAATTTGGCCTAAAGAAGAAATTCGTTTTGTTTTCTTTGTTGCCGGAAGCAAAGCTGTTCAATGTATACTCGCCGTATTTCGTATCGGCATTGTGATCTATCACCAGCAATGTTTCCTGGCCGTATTCGCCGCCTTTCTTGTTTGCATCACCGTAGTTATTATGCAAGCCTATATTGTAAGTGGCCCTTGTATCGATGAGGTTTTTTGCAGTAGTATAGGCATTCTGAAAATCATCGCCTTTGGCGGCAGAAGACCAGCCTCTGGCCAGATATGTTTTAGAAAGCAGGTATAAGGCCGTTGGCTTGGTAGCCGGCTTGCCGGTATTGGCTTCGGGAATATTTGGCAGGTCAGCAGCAGCATCCTGCAGGTCTTTGATGATGGCATCATAAACCTGGGCTATTGGTTGGCGTGAGTCGGCAGCTAATGGCTGATCAATAAATTCCAGGTGCAGCGGCACATCGCCAAAAGTTATTACAAGATGATAATAAGAAAATGCTCTCAGGAATTTTGCCTGTGCCAGAAATTGTTTTTTCCTGGTGGCATCCATCTGTGCATCCGGTCCAAATTTCAGCACGCCGTTGAGTGTATTGATCACTTCGTAACAAACATTCCACAATGCGCCAAAGTCGTTTGAGTTGGTCCCCAACAACGCGCTATACGTGAACAGGTAAAGGTTGTTGTTACTTCCACCTGCCAGCACTTCGTCTGTTCCCCCCACACAAATATTGGCGAAGTTCTCTGTGCCCCATAAGTTGCGGAAGTCTGAATAAGCTGCAGCAATGCCACCTTCGATGCCGCCCGGTGTTGCAAAAAATTCCGGGGTAAGCTGCGCTCTCGGCTGCTCAACTAAAAGTTTTTTGCAACCTCCTGCAGAGATCAATGTAAATGCTGCTGCAAGAATTAAAGAGAATCTCAATTGAAGTTTCATAATTATTTCTTTAATGCATTAGAATTTTAAGTTCACACCAAACAGGAACTGGCGCGTTGGCGGCGTATTCAGGTTTACTGTTACAGAACGACCCATTACAGGTGTTCCCCCAGCGCCTGAGTTGATGCTGCCGCCATATCCATTGCCTTCGGGATCGAGGGCCAGATCATCCTTCACCAGCGGAGAATAAATAAGGAAAGGATTCTGCGCGGTGAAATAAACCCGGAGTGAATTCATGCCTGCCTTTGCCAGTAAGCGTGAAGAAAAATTATAACCGAGATTAATGCTCCTGCATTTTATAAAAGAACCATCCCTGTATGCAAGCGTTGATGAATACTGCACGTTGTCTGAGCTTGCATCCGGCCGGGGAAATTCATTGGTAGCGTTAGCCGGCGTCCAGTAATCCCTTTTCAAGCTATTCACACGGCTGTTGTTGAAGAACGGATAACCGTTGGCGCCACCGTCAGAAGCCAGGTAAGGCAATACAACTGTTTGACCCATCCTTGCAAATATTACTACTGACAAGTCAAAATTCTTATACGCAAACCTGTTGGTGATACCTCCTATCCAGTCCGGCTGAAAATTCCCGAGCACCATCCTGTCGTTACCATCTATTTTACCATCGGGTTTTCCATCGCGTGCTGCTCCATTCACATCTGCAACTTTTATCTGTCCGGGCTTCTGTCCAAACTTAGCTGCTTCAACGGCTTCGCTGGTTTGCCAGATGCCTATCTTTTTTACATCGTAAATAACAGTGAGCGGCTGGCCTACAAACCATCCATTGCCGATATCTTCCAGCAACGAAGGATCCTGCAGTTCTACTATCTCTTCTTTATTGATCGCGAAATTCAGATCGGTTGACCATGAAAATCCGCCCAGGTCTTTTATGTTGATGCTGCTGAGGCTCACTTCAACTCCATGTCCTTTTGTTTTTCCTGCGTTCACAATAGTTGCCGTAGTACCCGTGCTTCTTGGAAGGTTTTTGCGCAACAGGATATCCTTTGTTTTTTGCGAATAGAGATCGATGGCCCCTGTGATGCGGTTTTTAAGTATGCCGAAATCCAATCCAACATTCCAGTTTTCTGTAGACTCCCAATGCAATGATTTATTAGGAACATCCGGAACAAAATAACCAATCAGGTTAAGCGCCGTTCCGTAGTTATAATAGTTGGTAGCAAGTGTTCCCAATGTAGTATAAGGATTGATGGACTGGTTGGAAGTAATGCCCCATCCTGCTCTCAGTTTTATATTGGAGATCACGTTGGAATTGCGCATGAAATCTTCATTCATGATATTCCATCCCACCGCAATAGCAGGATAAGTGAACCACTGATTGCCTGGCGACAATACAGAAGAACCATCTCTTCTTACAGTAGCGGTTAAAAGGTATTTATCGTTGTATACATAATTCAGCCGGCCCATGTAAGAGACCAAACCTCTCTCCGAAAATCCTCCGGCGTTGGCAATCAGGTTACCAGAAGCAAGGTTGAGGTTATAGTCCTGGATATAATCTGCAGGAATTCCCTGCGCGTTGAAGCTATTGCTCTGGCTGCGGTCTTTCTGGGTGCTGAACAGACCAGTTACTGTTACACGGTGTTTATCCCTGATTGTTTTTTCATACATCAGCAAATTCTCTATCACGTAAGTCCATGCTTCTGCCTCACCGGTGCCAATGCTGCTGGCCGCTGTAGTTCCAAGCACATTTACATTGGAAGTACCGGCGTTGTAGAGCGTATTAGGTCCTAAATAATTACCGGTATGATCGTGCCTGAAATCCAGGCCCACATTGATCCTGTACTTAAGGTCCTTTAATATCTGCACTTCGCCATAAAGGCTGTTGAAAGTCCTTATTCTGCGCCTGGTGTTTTTGATCGCCTCATCATTATCAATAATGGTCAATGGGTTTGCGGAAGTAGGATCAGAAGAACCGGCGATCGGAAAAAGATTGATGCTGCCGTCAGGGTTATACGCTGAAACCAGCGGGCTTAATTTAAGCGAATTATAAAGCGGGTTAAGGCTTTCGCCATTAGTATAGCTTAAAGTGTTGATGGTATTGAACCCGAGGCGGATGCGGTTATTCAAACGGTGATCAATGGTAGTACGCAAAGAAAAACGCTCGAAATCCTGCCCCGGCACTACGGTTGTTTCTTTAAAATAACCACCCCCGAAAGAAAATTGAGTGCCCGCGCTTCCGCCGCTTGCGCTTATCTCATGTGAAGTAATGTATGCGGGTTGATAAAGCAGTTCCTGCCAGTCAGTATTTGTGCCGGCTGCAAGCCCTGCCTGCTCTGCTGCCGTTAAACCATAATTGGAAGTTTGCGTAGGTGTGGCAAGTCTTGCCTCTTCTTTATAAGCAGCGTATTCAGTTCCGTTAAAGAAAGGATACTTACCTGTAACCCTGGAAATACCGTAATACGCGTTGTAGCTGATAAGGCCTTTCCCCGTTCTGCCCCGTTTGGTGGTAATAATAATTACACCGTTAGAACCTCTTGAACCATAAATAGCGGTTGCGGAGGCATCTTTCAAAATCTCGATATTGTTTACATCATCAGGATTGATATCATTAATGCTGCCACCATAAGGTATTCCATCCAGCACCAGCAGGGGTGAGTTCTGCTGATCGTTAGCAGCCTGTGAAGATGCAAGCGACCGGTTACCACGAATGCGTATCTGCCCTGCCGTTCCTGGTCTTGAATTATTGCGAACGATATCGAGCCCCGCTGCGCGTCCCTGTAGTTGGCTGATCACGTTGGCCGAAGGCACTTCACGCAAGGCCTCCCCACTTACGGTTACAACAGAGCCGGTAACATCTTTACGTTTCTGGCTGCCGTATCCAACCACTACTACCTGTTCCATATCTATTGTAGATAAGGAAAGTGAAACAGGAATGTCCTGCCTACCGTTTACAGATATCTCCCTGTCCCCATATCCAACGGACGAAATAACCAGCGTTCCGTTAGACGGGGCCGTTATTTCAAAATCACCATTCTCATTAGTGCTTGTGCCGGTAGTTGTGCCTTTGACTACTACGGAGGCCTTGGATACCGGCTGGCCTTTTTCGTTCAGTACCCGGCCTTTCACCTGGATATTTCCCTGGGCAAAAGCCGATGCAATCGAAAGCATGAAACATACAATAAGAAATAAGGCCCTTGCAGGGGCAGAAGGCAGCAGTCTGGATAAGGTTGACGCCTGAGACTGGATTTGCGTAACCGTGAATTTCATAAATGATGTTTTTAAGTGATGTCAGTTTAATTCTTTTACAGCTGGACTTACGGCGAAGCGCTTAACCGGAATTCAAGGCACGGAGGGCGGCCGGTTTTATACGCAGCCGGCATATAAAGGCGCCACGGAAAGACAAGGGAAAAACCAAAAAATCAGCGGTTGACCATGACCGGTAGCAAAATAAGGTTTGTAAAAATGAAGATGCAGGCGGTAAAGGGAGGAATAATAACGTGCCCTCATAAGCTGAAACCTTTACTGGTAGCGGTTTTGGCAACATGATCAATCGTTTGTTTTGGTGTATCGAAGGCGTGTTTCGACAACTAATTTAGAGATTAATTTTAAAAATGTAACCGATTACATAATTTTTTTTAAAAAAAACTTTCTTTAGCTTTACCATCAATCCTGTAAACGATTGTATGATTAACGGAAAAGAAGTAACCATATACGACCTCGCCCGTGAGCTGAATATTTCGATTGCCACGGTAAGCCGCGCCCTTAAAGACGATCCCGTAGTCAGCAAAAAAACCAGGAAGAAGATCTTCGATCTTGCCAATGAAAGAGGCTACCGCTCCAACTACTTTGCCCGCAGCCTGCGCAACCAGCGCACAGAAACGATTGGGGTGATTGTTCCCAGGCTGAACAGCTATTTTATGGCAACGGTTATTTCAGGCATGGAGAACACAGCCAACGGCTTTGGTTACAACCTCATCATAAGTCAGTCATCAGAATCCGCACAGAAAGAAATGGCCAATGCCAAGACCATGTTCAACAACCGAGTTGATGGGTTGCTGGTATCGCTTGCTTACGACACAGACGATATTGAGCACTTCGACATGTTCTTTAAGAAAAATATTCCCGTTATTTTCTTTGACCGTGTTGCGGAACATAAAGACTGCACCAATATATTAATAGATAACAGGAAGGCTGCGTACGAAGCCACCAAACACCTGGTAGAGCAAGGCTGTAAAAGGGTCGTTCACATAACAGCCATGCCCAAAAGGAATGTGTATGTAGACAGGCTGCAGGGTTATAAGCAGGCATTGCTTGAGTTTGACCTGCCTTTCAGCGAAGACAATATAATAATAGGCAATCTGAGCCAGGAAGCCGGTGTTGAAGCGGCGGAGCGCATAAAAGAAATGAGCATGCTGCCAGATGGGGTTTTTGTATCGAACGATAACTGCGCCGTCAGCTGCATGCTTGCGCTGAAACAGGCAGGAATAAATATTCCGGGGGATATTGCTTTTGCAGGGTTCAACAACGACCCTGTTTCGAAAGTGATAGAGCCCAACCTCACTACCATTAATTATCCCGGATACGAAATGGGCGAGGTAGCTGCGCGGAACCTTATCAACCACCTAAATGGCACATCACCACTGCATTCTACCAATACCATAGTATTGCGGTCTGAGTTGGTGGTGCGTGCATCATCCCTTCGCGGTGCGAAGGAATGAGATGAGCTCTAAACCAAATTTTAACTGCGATTGCACATGGCCGTAAGGATTTATTTTTTGCTGCTGTTCTCATTCATTACTGCTCCGCTTTTTGCGGAAAATGGATATGAGCTATGGC
>JBAVMD010000215.1:0-5775 GCA_049689695.1 Chitinophagaceae bacterium
GGAATGGTAGAACCTACCGGTGGAATGAAACGGTATTGATCGTAAATATCATTGCTTACAGAGGCATCATGAAAGAAGCCTGCAGCATTCAGCATAGCATCACTGATCATGAACATGGTAAAGTCACGGCCGAGGTCAGACACTATCGGCCTCAACTCGTAATTCAGCAGCTTGGTCATCATGGAGTACTTAGGATCCAGGTAGGCCCTTCCGTAAACGCTGGTGAATACATTCGCTTCCTGTACTTTGCTGGTACCGTAAAAAATGCCGTTACTTAATATTTTCTTGTCAACGATATCTGTTGCAGGATTAAAGCGCGCTTCTTCGCCTAAAAAGTTTGTGGTAGTGCTAAACTTGCTTGGCCACACTGCTTTCTGCCATAAATGGGCGTTCACAAAATCATAAACAATATTGATAGGAACGCTTTGCAGTGTTGAATTTGGAGGGAAATTCTCCAGCAGTACATTTTTAATATACTGGTCTAACACAGCATTTGTAGGTGCAAAAATGGTATAGCTCTCCGTTTGACCGTCGTTTCCTGAAAGCAGATAGTTCTCATTGTTCAGTGAAAAAGCAAGGCTGCCGGTGGGCGCAGAATAATATTTTACATAAACGTTGTCTGAACTTCCTGTAGTGATCTGGTAACGCCGGGTGACGCTCAGGTTCAAAACATATTGCACCAGGAATTTGTCGAACAGGCTTTTGAACAAACTATACTCCGGCTTGCCTTCGAGGTATTGATCAATGGAAGGCAGCGCGGTGATCACTTTGTTAATTACATGAATAACGCCGTTCTCGGCGGCGATGTCCTGCTCGGTAACAATGGCATCAACAACATTAAAACCGGTGTATGCTGTAGTGGGATAAAAATAAGTGTAGTCAGTCGAAGGAAGGTTTTTGGCCCCCATGAACTCATCAATGAAATACGGAATGTATTTATTGTTGTTATCGGCTTCGGCGTAAATGGTGCCATTCCGGTTAGAAGCAATGACCTTTATGGCATTTCCTCCCGTATCCTTGCCATTATACACGAAGGTGTAATTAGCAGTACGCCTTCTAAAGGCTGAAGAAGCAACCCAACCGGCACCGCTCTGGTAATCATCCAGGCGTTCTTTACGAAAAGCGTTGTAAACAAGGCTATAGGTAACTATCTGGCGGCATGCTGCCGAATCCAGCTGGTCAACACTGGTTAAACTTTTCGATACCAGGTAAGCCTGGAAGGCAGAATCGTGCGGCGCAAAGAAGGTCCAATATCCGGCAGCCGACAAAATTGGCTTATATCCGGCCTTGTCAATTGCAGCAAGGATATTTTTAAAATTACCCTTGGCCTCTAATGTCTGGTAGATGGGGGGCTCCAGGGTAGCAGGCCGCTCATAATACTCATCGAAATTTTTTTTGCAGGATGTCAGTATTACAATCGCGGCAAAAAAAACAGCAACGTTGTGCACGTATCTTTTCATAATTTAAAACACATTTATTGTTACTGTTTTGGAAACAATAATTGGTTTGGAAATACCGGTTCCGTCTTCAGATAAATTCGATTGTGGAAATTGAGCCTGCGTGAGAAATCAAAAAATACAGATAGTACCTGTATAAAAGGCAAATAAGAAGATATTCTCATATAGCAGTCAATGCAGTTTTCTTAGCAATCGATTTGTCAGTCGTCTTTCAATCAGCACTACCAAAGTAGACAGTTTGTGCAAAGAAACTATCCTGAAGCATCCTGTGAAGCTTGCGCTTTATTTCAGCACCAAAACGAATCCGCCGAATGGCTTCATCATAACTTCCTTGTAGTCACTGCCGGAAACCTGTATGTTCTCGCTTTTGAAAGAATAAGGTTCGTTGCCGTCGGAGATAAAAAAACCTGCTTTTTTTTGAAAAGCGCCTAAATTAAGCTGGATGGTCTTAGCCGTTGCTTCAGAATTGATACCTGTAAGGTACCATTTATCACCGGCCTTTCTTGCAAGAACTATAAATTTACCGGGGTACCCGTCTATAAATTGTACATCTTCCCAGCGGTCAGGCAAGGCTTTTAAAAACTCCTGTACATAATTGGGAACATGGTCCATCCCTTCAGGAGATTCTGCGAAGTGCTGAATACCTGAATAAAACAGTATGGCAGTAGCCAGTTCAAACCCGGGTAAAGTTTTGCGTTTCACCCGGGTAGGTATCTTATAAAGATTCATGGGGGTGAAATCCATCGGGTCAAATGCATTGCGGGTAAAAGGCAGCATGGCGCAATGATTGGCCTGGGCGTCTGCATCCGGCTGGTTAAAAGTGACCATTTCAAAGCCCCTTACGGCCTCTGCCGTAAGCAGGTTAGGATAAGTTCGGTGCCAGCCCCTGGGCAGCGTAGCGCCGTGAAAGTTCACCATCAGCCCATAAAGCGCCGCATCGTTCAGGATGTCGATGTAATACTGCATTACGGATTGGCCATCGCCGCCAAAGAAATCGACCTTTATTCCTTTAATGCCCATTTCTTTCAGCCGGCTGAATTCCGCCATGCGGTCTTCATGCGTAAGCAATTTGCCTTTGGGCGTATACTTTACCGTGTTCCAATCGCCCGCCGAGTTGTACCAAAGCAGCAATCCCACTTTTTTCGAAGCTGCATAATTTGCCAGAGAAGCTATTTTCTCATAGCCTATTTTTCTATCCCAGGCGGCATCTACCAGGCAGTATTGCCAGTTCATGCGGGCCGCAAAATCAATGTATCGCAATTGCTCTGTGTAAACGATAGAATCGTCCTTCGACATGATCCAACTCCAGGATGATTTTCCGGGCTTTATAAAACTCTTATCGTAGCCGGCTGCAGGTTTTGCAAGGTCGGTACCCAATGTCGATTCGATAATGGTCTTTAAACTGCCAATGGCAATAACCCGCCAGGGTGAATAAAAAGGACCTGTTACCTTAGGCAGCGTGCCTCCGCCCGTTTTTATTTCCCGCGGGTCGGGGAACCCAATACTGTATTCACCGGTTGTTGAAGGAGATTGCAGACGCGTGGCGCAAAAATCAGTATCCACGGCAGTTTCTGTTATCAGCAGCCAGAGATCTTTTGTATTAAACAAAGCGGGATATACCCAGCCGGCTTTTGAAGGAGCAGCTTGTGTTACGGGAATGTTCTGGCGATAATGTTCTTCGTAAGCTGGGTTTGTTTGTTCCCACCCGCTTTTAGATTCCTGCATGGGTTGCAAAAAAGCCCTTGCGGCCGTATCGAAATGAAAGCTGGTATGTTCGCGGGTGATCGTTTTTACAGATGCGCTCTTTTCAGGAAAATGATAACGGAATGCAATGCCATCGTCTGACACCTGAAAGATGATGTTGAACTTTTTCCCTGAGCTTGTTTTAAAGTGCAGTGTTATTTTATTGGCCACATAGCTGATGTGGCCTTTCTTACCTGCAAACAACTCATAACTATCTTTTACTTTTTCTACACGGGATGCATTCAGGTATTGCAGGTCCTGACCAAGGTCTTCGTCTTCCATTACCAATCCCAGTCGTGAAGGCTTTAATACAGTTATGGAGCGATGTGTTACAGAGTAATATGCTTGTCCTTGCGGAGTGAGGGTTGTGGTGACGGTGACGGTGATGGTTTTGTTTGGGCTGGTGACTCTTTTTATTGATGATTGAGTAAATGCGAGGCTTGGGGAAAGTAATAGTAAAAACTGCAGGTGTAATAGGCGAAACATTATGCAAGTATTCAATGAAAAATAGTTTTTGGCGGCGGCGGGGTCCGGCCCCCTCCTTTCCTCCCCCAATGGGGGAGGCGAGGCAGCCTCGTTCAGAAATAGCAGTCAGTTATTTTTTCACTGCCTCATAAATCTCCGCTTCAATAATACTCAATGTTCCACTGGCCTTGGAATCATCCCTTGCAACGCCGTCATCTAATTTTTTGCCCGATACTTCCACCATCTGGTTGCCGCCTGCATCTTTTGAAAGCGTTGCCAGTTGAATCCTCACTTTTCTTCCTGTTGTTGGCTTGCATGCAAGCGTAACATAGCCCAGGCTGCGCTGCGTAGTGTCTGCAAAAACTTCCTGTCCATCTACGGTGATGCGCAAGGGGTAAGTGCGTGAACGGAAATTATTCAGCTTCAGCGTTACTTCGCTAACGAGCGCTTCGCGCTCTAATTCGTATTCGATCCAGGCAGTTGAAAGATTGCCATCGTTCACCCAATCTGTAAGCTCGTTATCGTCAAAGCTGGCATAAGCAGTATCTGCATACGCGCCTGCCGTTGCTTTTACAATAGGCACAGCAACACGCTTTGCTGTAAACGAGGGCGTTAAAGGTGTAGGGCCTCTCTCCAGGTTACACGGCAGTCCCTGAGATGGCAGGGTAGCGCTTAATCCATTGTTTGAAGCAAAAGGTTTGCTTGTTAAGGTAATAGAAGCCTGTTTCAAACCATCAGCCGATGCTTTGATGATGACAGTGCCGGCCTTAGTTGTTGAACGTATCAATGCACGATTAACACCTCCTTCAACAGGATAAGTTTGCGAGAGTGTATAATTTTCCGGCCCCTGCGCCATGCCGCCACGCCACACTGCGGGGCCCTCCATCATAAAATTGATCATGTTCAGTGCAGTGGGAACGCGGTTGCCTTTGGCATCAACAACTTCCACTTCAATCAATGCAAGATCATGCCCGTCTGCAATAAACCCTCTCGGGCTTGCAATGTTGGTCAGTCGCAACGCGACCGGGGCACCTGTTGTAATTTTCTGCGTTGTGCAGGTTTGCTTGTTCTTTTCATCATACCCAATAGCGCTGATGGTGCCGGGCGACCAACTTACATTCCTGAATGTAAAAAGAAACCCATCGCTTTTTTTACCAAAGCCCAAGGATGTATTATTTATTTTAAGCTCCACTTTTTCAGCAGATGAGATCACGTAAATATTTTTCTTTACGCCTTTTTCATAATTCCAATGGCCTATGATGTGTATGCCCGCTCTTTCCGGCTCTACCCATCCATCCCACATTATTTTATGCGCATAAAAATTTTCTTTGATGATGCGCAACGCATCTACTTCACCGCTTCTGCGGTAGTTATGCTCGCCACGATGGTGTGTATTGGTCTCGGAAAAAACAATGTTCACGCCGCCTGAACTCACCCTCCTGCCTGTGCCCGGCCTTTCTCTCCAGAATTCATACCAGCGCTTTACATTTTCCACCGCATGGCTTTCCATGTTGCGGTTGTATGCAGATGCGTCCTGGCCGTTGTGCAAAGGTCCTTCTCCATCTTTATGATAAGGAGGCGTAAAATCGTCCCAATACTTGCGCGAACCTTCATCCCTGGAATATTCCGTTGCCCAGAGCGGAATGTCTGCGCTTTTATTGGTGTACAGCATTTCACCGCCATATTCGGCTTCTTTGCTGTTCAGCATTTCTCGTGAACCTATCGCTCTTCCTCCGTTGGGATCGTATTGGTCGCGGATGGCTTTCATTTCGCGCATGTGCTGCTCGCTGATGTTCTCATTACCGCATTCGTAAAAAATAATGCTTGGATTATTTCTTCCGTACACCATTGCATCACGCATCACGGCTTTACGCTGCTCCCATCGCACACCACTTACGTCAGCTTCCGCATCCCCAGCAGGCATGGCCTGCATAAGGCCAACGCGGTCGCAGCTTTCAATGTCCTGTTTCCAGGGTGTAATGTGCATCCATCGAACAAGGTTGCCATTGCTTTTTACCATCAGTCCATTACTGTAGTCACTCAGCCAGGCAGGAACAGAAAGGCCCACAGCAGGCCATTCGTTAGAAGTACGCTGCGCATAGCCGTGTAT
>JBAVMD010000216.1:0-3722 GCA_049689695.1 Chitinophagaceae bacterium
TCATTTTACCGTGCTTTCATGGAACAAAGTTTCGGAAGACCTGTTTAATATACCTGCTGCGGAAGCAATAGGCAATAAGCTCACAAGGCTGATAGAATTTGATTACGGTGTTTCCAGCTTTAAGGAAGTGCTGGAAGAATTTGATAAAAAAGGTAAATGGAAAGGGGAGGTTTCTTTCTTCAATAAGAAAGGGGAAAAGAAATACCTGCTCAATACAGTTTCGCTCATCAACGACAATGAAGGGCACACCGTATCCGTAATGTTTGTGGGCAGCGATATCTCTGAGCTTAAAAAAGCACAGGAACAATTGCAGCTGAGTGAAATGTTCTACCGGAACCTCATCGGAAATTCACTGGACGGCATTCTGCTTACAGACAGCGAAGGCAATATCAACTTCAGCGCGCCATCGTTAAAAAATATTCTTGGTTACGATACGGAAGATGTAGTGGGCAAAAATGTGTTCGGCTATGTGCATCCTGATGACCTTAAACTTGCCACGGACCGCTTCTATGGCAGAGGCGCCGTTGCCGGCAATCCTGAATACATCGTAGTGAGGTTGCTGAAGCAGTCCGGCGAATGGCTGTGGTGCATGGTGCGCGGGCATAACCTGCTTGATAATCCGCAGGTGTCTTCATTTGTGATCTACCTGCACGATGACAGCTTGCGCAAAAAAGCCGAAGATGAGTTGATCGAGAGTGAGAACAGGTTGCGTACTGCACAGCAGATCGCAGGCCTGGGATATATGGAACTGGAAAACAACGGCAAATTGTATTGTTCTTCTGAAACGCTGAAGATATTGCAGGCAACAGAAAGCAGTATGCCGGTAGATATCTCGTCATTCCTTGCATTGATACACCAGGCAGACAGAAGAAAGATACGCGATGATATACAGTCTGCGCTGAACACAGGCGCAGCATTTGAACACGAGTTCCGCATACAACCGGATAACTCGCAGGAAAAAATTATTCAGTCGATAGGTTCACTTATTTATGACCCCGCATCTGACAGGTCTATTCTGAAAATTACTATCCAGGATGTTACCAACATCAGGGCGGCACAACTGGCGTTGCGAACAAGTGAAAGCCGTTTCCGCTCACTGTTTGAGCACAGTATAGATGGCGTGTTGCTTACGCAGCCTGGTGGTGCGGTTAAATCTGCCAATCCTGCGATATGCGAAATGCTCGGATATACTAAAGAAGAAATACTGACGCAGAAACGGCGTGATATTTTCGACTTCAACGATCCGCAGTTCAACAGGATAGTGGAAACGCGCGAAGAAAGCGGCCGCTTTAAAGGCGAGCTTTCACTGATACATAAAAGCGGAAAAAAGATCCCATGCGAAGTTTCGTCTGTGCTTTTCCGTGACTCCGAAGGTCGTGCTTATCACAGTACCATTATCCGGGACATTACCCGCCAGAAAGAAGCAGAGCAGCAGCTTAAAAAACGTGAGACCGTTCTTTCGGCAATTGCAGAAGCAACCAACAGGCTGATCCTGGATGAAAAATTGGATAACTCTATCTATTACTCCATAGAGCTAATAGGAAAAATAGTTGGCGCCGATCGCGTATATATTTTCGAGAACCATGCCAATGCATCCGGTGAGCAATTCACCAGCCAGCGTTATGAGTGGTGTGCGGAAAATATAATCGCCCAGGCCGGGAGGGCATCCGCAGTAAATGTGCCCTTCACGGATTACATGGATGTAATAAATCCATTAAGCGAGAACAAGCCTTTCACGGCGGTGGTGAACCGTTACCCCAATGAAAAACTTAAAAGGCGGTGGCAGGGCCAGCAGATAGTATCGCTGTTGATACTTCCGATTTTTATGCAGGGCCAGCTATGGGGATTTGTAGGATTTGATGAATGCCATTACGAACGCCATTGGCAAAATTGGGAAATAGATATCCTTAAGGCATTCGGTTCATCGCTGGCAGGCGCCATTGAACGTACAAAAGCCGAAGACGAATTGTCTGAAAGCAATTCAAGGCTTGGTATTGCGCTGAACGATCTGAATAAAATACTTGATTATTCGCAGGATGTTATCTGTTCTTTTGACGATAACGGCGACTTCCTGCAGGTAAGCGCCGCTTCGGAGCGCATCTGGGGTTATAAGCCTAAGGAAGTGATCGGAAGTAATTTTAAAGAGTTCATACTTCCTGAAGACATCATCAATACTTCTGCACTCATAGAGCGCATGAAAGCAGGTGAATCAGTAGCTACCAATTTCGAAAATCATTTTAAGCGCAAAGACGGAAGCCTTGTTACGCTTGACTGGTCTGCTTACTGGTACGAAAAAGAAAAAATTGCTTTCTGCGTGGCACGTGACATCACGCTGCAGAAAGAGATAGAGCAGCAACTTATTGCCAGTGAAAGCCGCTTTCGTTCTTTCATGGACAACAGTCCCGCAGCGGCCTGGATATGCGATGAAGAAGGAAGGTATGTGTACCTGAATAAATTCCTTGCAACCCATCTTTCAAAAGAAGGCTATAACTCAATAGGCCAAACGATGTTTGATTTGTACGAGCCTGTTTATGCAGACCTGTACCACGAAAACAATATGCAGGTGCTGCGGCAGAACCAGCCGCTCGAATTCATCGAGAAAGGCAGGCGCACCGATGGATCGGAAAATGTGATGCTGGTGTATAAATTCCCTGTATTGATAGGTCCTGGTCAGCGTGGTGTTGGCGGCGTTGCCATTGATATGACGGATAAAACAAAAGCAGAGGAAGCGCTTCGCACATCGGAACAAAACTTAAAAGCGATCTTCTCCAGCACACGCGATGCATTTGTGCTGTTGGGAAAAGATCTGCAGCTTATATCTTACAATCCTATTACCGCCGAGTTGTACAACATGTTTACAGAAGGCGAGCACATTGAGGATTGTACTGACATATTAAAAATACTTCCTCCTGAAAGACAGGATGTGCTTCGCAGGCATATTCACAATGCATTCAGGGGTGAGCCGCTTGAGTATGAAGTAATGTATGATATCGGTAACCAGTCTCTCTGGTTCTACATCGTTATTCAACCCGTTACGGGGCACCAGGGAGAGATAGATGCAATTTGCGCTACCATTTCAAACATCACGTCTAAAAAGACCGCTGAGCAAAAGATAAAAGAAACTGCAGAGCAGCTCACCAACATCATGGAAACCATCAGCGATGGTATGTTCATACTCGGTAAAGACCTGGTTATTCAATACATGAATAATGCAGCTGAAAAGCTGCTGCGCATTAAGCGTGAAGACGTGGTGGGGCCCGACCGCCAGCAGAACCGCCAAAAGCTGGTAGATGCGGTAAACCTCGATCCTTCTATTTTCAACCTGTACTACAAACGTGCGCTGGAAGAAAAGAAGGCAGTGCATTTTGAGAAATACATAGTTGCCATTCAAACATGGTTTGAAATAGATGCTTATCCGGTGGGCGATGGGCTTACTATTTATTTTCGCGACATCACTGCGCGCAAGCGGCAGGAAATGACGCTTTCGCTGGAGAAGCGGGTGCTGGAAATGAATGCGCTTCCTGAAAGTACGCTGGCAGAAATCATCACCAGCTTTTTGAAAGGCATCGAGCAGATATACCAGGGCATGATCTGCTCCGTGGTATTGCTGCAGGATAATCAATTCATAAAACCTATTGCGGCGCCAAGCCTTCCTGAAGAATATACAAAAGCGATAGAAGGCATGCAGATTGGCACTAAATCGGGTTCGTGTGGTACAGCCA
>JBAVMD010000217.1:0-2253 GCA_049689695.1 Chitinophagaceae bacterium
CCATTGAATTAATCTTTTAAGAATTCCCCAGGATATACATTGACATTCACATAACGCACAGATGGATTTTTTTCAAGCGTACGGGCTATTTCATGAATGCCGCTTCCGATGTGCGGCTGCACTGTGAGGATGAGGTATGGCCCATCCTGCTCAGCTTTTGCGATGGAGGGTGGTAGTTGTGTCTTGAGCGCCGAAGCTTTTTCCGGCGATTGCGTTTCAACAGTTATCTGTCCGGTTTCTATCATCACCTGCTGCTGCAGTGTACCGGCCCAGCGAACAAGCCGGCTCTTGCGCAATGCCGCAAGCGGGGCATTATTAAAATCAGGGTCAGGCGTACCGGGTGCGGTTACTTTTAATACCTGTGTATTTTCAAGGTCGGTACTATCCGGAATGGTCAATTTTTGTTGCTGCAAAAAAGCTTTGAGCGCGGGCATATCGGCACGTGCTTCGTCGGTCAATACTATTCCGATTACCTGGTTGCTCAATTTTGCGGGTTGATGTTTGTGATGAAGTTTGCGTTTGCCGGCATTTCGCGTTTGCGCCGATCCTTCAAAGCAAATGAACGCTGCAAGGATAAGCAAGGATGCGCTGCAAAGATTAAATAACACTTGTCTTTTTTTCATATCGGCCTGCAAATACAAATAAATCAATAACAGGAACGCCGGAACATTCCGCTTTACTACTATTCACAACCGATTACCAGATGCAGGGATCGAATTAATTCCACAAGCCAGACTAAGGAGCGCTTAAACAGGAAGTTCAGAAGGTTTGTAGTTGAACTGAACAAGGAAGTTAGGATTTTTTATGAAAGTAAAAACAGCTTGCAGGGTTTTTTTTTACGCACACCTTTTACGTTAAAAAACCCTTTTTTTGAAAATTGAAAAATGCGTATTTTTCATATTGTTAGCAAGTATCCTTACAAAACGATCACATCCAGTAACAACTCCGATTGAAGTATAACCAGGAACAATTCAATATTCTTTTTAAAAAATTTCCTGAACCATTCAAAGTGTTTGGCTGGCCCTGCATGTAGCTGCATTTAGTATTTCTTTATTCACCCGGTGGATTTTCATCCACTCTAAAAATCTATGCTATGCCATTCGAGAAATTAAACGGCTCCATCTTATTTAAGCCAGCCAGTTACAACGTCAACAAAAAATATCCTTTGATCATTTTCCTGCACGGGATCGGAGAACGCGGAGATGGTTCACCCAACGGTCTTACCAACCTGTTGAATTTTATTACGAGCCAGTATAACAACATTCAATCTTCACTTGAGACTGTTTACAATGTGAATGGCAAGCAGTATGAATTTGTGATGCTTGCTCCCCAGCTTCCTTTCACCCTGTGGAACTGGGAGAATAGCTATGTTGATCCCGCGTTGCAATATGCAATGAATAATCTTTCCATCGACTGGACGAAAGTTTATCTCACCGGTGTTTCCCTCGGCGGAGGCGGCGTATGGAAATATGCTTCCACTTCACTGGGGAATGCACAGAAGTTTGCTGCGCTTGCTCCCGTATGCGGCGTATATGGCCTGGTGGCAGCAGACAATATTGCAAAAGGTAAATGCGGCGTTTGGGCTTTTCATGCGGTGAATGATGAATCTGTTCCTGTAGGAAATACAGAAGGACAGGTGAATCTTGTAAATGCAGCAAATCCTCCCGTGCCTGCAAGAAAAACAATTTATCCTACCGGCGGGCACTATATCTGGGCACGTGTGTACGATAAGAACGGCAGCCCGGGTATAGATCATGAAACTGTGAACCTTTTTACCTGGTTCCTCTTATGCAGCCAGGGAAATCCTGTACCGGTACCAACTACAAGAGAACGACTGGGAGACGGAGACCCCGATCCAAATCCACTTACTGCGCATGCAGGAGTTGATCGCAATGTTATCCAGGGAACTTCCATTGTGCTGGATGGGTCGTTGAGCATGGGCAATATCACCTGGGCCGGCTGGGAATTACTGAATGCAGATGAAGTAAGAGATTATAATGTATTTCCCAATTGGGATAAAAGCGGTTTGAAAAAGACCTTGCAGAACATGTATCCCGGCACCTATAAATTCAGGCTTATCATTCATGGCCCTAACAACACGGTTGCTTCTGCCATTGTAACGCTCACTGTTATTGCACAGCAGATGCGGGATATTTTTGTAACGATAGATAATCCCACGGGCGCAAGGAAGGTAATTGTGTATGAGGATAGGAGTTTTGAGTTGGTGTAGATAGGGAGCTGCGAGCTATGAGC
>JBAVMD010000218.1:0-6125 GCA_049689695.1 Chitinophagaceae bacterium
GTTTTATTCCTGCAGTGTTCATTGCAATCCTTGCAGATTTCATCGGCAGAAAACCTTTTATTCTTCTTTCTACTTTCCTGCTCATTGCCTGTTCTATTGCAACAGCCAATGCAGGCAGCATCACTTCTTTCATCGTATTCCAGTTCCTTGCCTTTATGTTCATAAGTGCAGAAACAAGCGTAGCGGTGGTGATGATCATTGAAGAAGCTAAGAACAATATGCGAGGCTTTGCAGTTTCACTGCTTTCAGGTTTGTCTGCGGTAGGAACCGGTTTTGCTGCAGTAGTGTATGGCATTAATGCTTACATGGACCTGCCTTTTCAATACAATTATTATTATGGTATTCTTCCATTACTGATCATTCTTGTTTTAAGAAGCAGGCTGAAAGAAACACAACTGTTCAACCATGCCGTGCAGGATACTGTAAAACAAAGCCTGAAAGATAAGATCCGCGAGCGATTCTCGCTGCTTAAAAGCAGGTCGGGCAACCTGCTGATGGTATGCCTTGTAACATTATTTTACGATGCCTGTGTGGCGCCGGCCTATATACTTGCGTCTAAATTTTTGCAGGAGAGCCACGCGTTCACCCCATACCAGGTAAGCGCCATTATTGTTATTTCGGGAAGTGTAGCTACGCTGGGCGCTATTGGCATTGGCTATGTAAGTGATGTAAGGGGAAGAAGAAAAATACTGCTGGCCCTGATGCTTGCCACGATTGCATCGGTTGCAATATTCTATAATACGCGTGACATAGGTCTTTACATCGCCTGGTTCGTCTTCATATTTGTAAGTTCTTCTGCGGCGAGTTTGATAATGACCATTGGTACAGAACTTTTTCCAACGGCAACGCGAGCGTCGGCTGCGGGTATCCGTGGTATGTTCTCAGCTGCCGGAGGTGCGTTGGGGCTTGTGCTGGAAGGAGAATTGATCAGGAAATTCAAAACGCACAATATTTCCATTGCGCTGCTTACCGTGTTGATTGTTGTTAGTGCAGTGTTGGTGTATTGGAAGTTACCGGAGACGGCGAAGAAAGAACTGGAACAGTAAGGGCGTAGAACGCAAGGTACAAGGGACAAGGAACAAGGCACAAGAAACAGCCAGCTATTTATAAAGCTTGTGCCTTGCGCCTTGTACCTTGTGCCTTACTCCTTAAAGGAGTTCATGCCTTTTCCTGAAATGCAACCCCAGCGTAATTCCAATAAACGCCCCGTTCCACAATGCAATTAAAAATATTTTAAACGCATCGGTAGCCTGGTAATGATCAGAAAGCTGCAAGCCCTGTTTTTCTGGCAGCAGCCACCAAAGCAATATGCCCGCTATTACAAAACCAAGGCTCAGCAACTGCCAGACTGAAATGCCTTTATAGGTGGTTTCAAAAGTGTTATCGCGTACAAACTCAAGTACAAACCGTATTAAGCCATAACCAATAAGATAGGTAGCGAATATCCGGCCTTCCGGTACACGGCCTGCCAGGTAAAGAAGAAAGATGCCGAGCCCCATGCACAGGAACATTTCATACAGTTGCGTGGCATGCCTGCTTTCTCCTGCAGGAAAGCCCTGCCTTACGGGCTCTGAAAGTGGATGCGTGTATGCAACTTTCAGAGGTAAATGCGGCGAACATTTTTTTCCATAACAGCAACCGAAATTGAGACAGCCTAATCTTGCAAGGCCATGAAAGAATGGTATGATGATGAAAATAAAATCAGCGGCATACAAAAAAGATATTTTGAAATAAGCAGCCAGCCCGATGGCTAAAATAGCTGAGCCTATAAAGCCGCCGTAAAAAACTGCCCCCGGCCGGTGCCAGCTTCCCGGCTTTCCAGAAAATACCCGGCCAATGGCATCGCGCAACTGTAACCAAAAACCCTGAAAAAGAAATATAGCGCCACCAATGGCTGCCAGCGGCCACCAGAGAAAATAGTAGTGGAAATAATCGATGTACCTGGGTTCACCTATCCTGAATGAAAAGCTGAGAATGGTAAGCACTGCTAAAAAGATCACCGTGCCCACGATCACGCCAAACCATACAAAAAGGAAATTATCCCTCCTAACCATCACCGGGCTCTTAGTCCAGAAGCCTATAATTTTGTTGATCATTATATTGGGCTTGGTATTGAGTTATTAGTTACGGTTATGCGTTACGTAATCCATAACTCATAACCCGTAACTAAATCTATACAACTCTGCTTATTTTCTCTACCACTTTATAATATGCACGAAACAAATCTGAATACACCTTCGGTTTCAGGCTGCCGGTGCGGTAACCGAAATCCCTGATGCGTCTTGCAAAATCATACCTGCCTGCATTGTGCACAACCGGGATAACGCCATCGCGGTTGCAGTAAAGACCGTTGCTGTCGATGTACATTTTCTCGTTGTTGAGAAAAGTTACGTAATTGAACTTCCTCGGCAATTCTTCAAATCCTTCTTTGTAAGCAATGGTGTTTATAATGAGCTGGTCTGTGCCATGCTTCTCTGCGCTATCGCAAAAAGATAAATAGTTTTTCCAGATGCCTGCCAGCTTTTGCGAAGGCCCCAGCACAAAACCGCAATTGGCCGTTGGCTTATTTCCGAGAATGCTTTGTATCACAGGCACCTGGTCTTTCTTTACATCTTCCAGCCCAAGCGTGGATCTGTGGAGGTAAAAATTGAAATCAGGTTCCAGCACCAGCCGGAAGCGGTCTTTGTTCGATTCAAAAAGAGCGGAGATGTCTTGCTGGAATACAAGGTCGCCGCAATCTGAATACAACACCTGGTCGTATTGATGCTGTTGAAGGAAACCTGCCAGGTGTGAATAATGTACGTTCGACATTCTGCCTGCAGCCTCTTGCGGATTAAGGATCACGCCTTTTTCAGTTAAGCGCTGTCGTTGTTCTTCGCTCAGGCCAAAATCGATCACCATGATATCGATATTGTCGAGCTTTACATGTTCCTGCAAAGACCTCAGCCAATGATCTATCAGGAAATCTCCTTTGTACCGGTTGCAGTATGTGGTGATCAGGTGCTTCATAAACTGCTGATATCTACCGGTTGTTTGGTGAATAAATGCCCTTCTATAATTACTGCGTGCAGCCCGGAAGTGTAAAGCGATGCAACAATATCGTTCACGCTGTGCACAATGGGCTTGCCTGCCAGGTTGAAGCTTGTATTCAACAGCACGGGCACACCGGTAAGCTTATGAAATTCGCTTATTAGCTCGAAAAAACCGGGATTGATGTCCTGGTGAACGCTTTGAAGCCTGCCCGTTCCGTTAACATGTGTTACTCCCTGTATTTTTTGTTGCCAGTCTTCTTTAATTTTCAAGGTCTTGTCCATGTACCACGATGACTGGTAATCTTCAAAAATTTCAGGCCCGAAGGTTTCCAGCACGCTCGGTGCAAACGGGCGGAAGCTCTCGCGGTATTTCAATGTTTTATTGATGATGTCTTTTATTGCTGCCTTTCTCGGGTCGGCAAGTATCGACCGGTTACCGAGTGCCCTGGGACCAAACTCTGCCTGGCCCTGCACCCAGCCAATAACATGACCTGTGCTGATGAGCTTTGCCGCTATTTTGTAACGGTCATTTCCAAGATCATAATGATACGGAGTGTTATCGATGGCTTTTTGTAATGATCTGCTATCAATGAACGATCCTTTGTACGGACAAAATAAAGACTGCCTGTTGATAGATTCGGCTGCATGGTCCTGCAGGAAGGCAAGAATAGCTGCGCCTACCGCAGTGCCATCGTCGCCGGGGGCATTGTACACATAAACATTTTCGTAACCTGTTCTTTCTTTGATCTTTCCATTACAGGCAGAGTTCAATGCACAACCGCCCACCAGCACCAGGTTTTTAGAGTCGGAAAATTTTGAAAGATGACTCAGGCATTCGATCATTTTATCTTCAAATACCTGTTGACCGGTACACGCAATGTCTTCGCGTTCATAATGCCTGTTGTTGTTCCATACCAGTTTATCGAAAAACACTTTATCAAACAGCGCTTCTGGTTTAGTAAATGCGCCGTCTTTTACCGGTATCAAAGCAGAAAGCTTTTCGTATAGGGATGGAATTAATTTTCCGTAGGGCGCAAGGCCCATTACCTTCCATTCATCACCCAATTCAGGATTGAAGCCGCAGGCTGCGCAAAGCGATGAATAATAAAATCCCAGGCTGTTCTTGCTTTTTTTTATCTGGCTGATGGGGGAAAGCTTACGGTCTTTGAAATGATAAAAAGCAGTGCTGGATATTTCACCATAGCCATCAATTACTGCAACCACCGCTTCTTCAAAGGGTGATGCATAGGCGGCGGCGGCAGCATGGCAAAGATGGTGATTGAAATACCTGCGTTCTATCTGTTTCTTTTTGCGCGTAACAGCTTCGCCGTCTTCCTTGCTGCTCCACGACCTGTTGTATTTTAAAACGAACTGGTAATAAGGATCATCGCGGTCTTTCCATTCCTTAACAAGGTTTTGCCCTGCAAAAGCAAATGAATGCGCCTGCAGCTTCAGCATAAAGGTATACCGGTCGAGGAACACCTGTATCAGCGGCATTTTCCTCAGTACCGGTCTTAAAAGTGATAAGCCCGACTCGGCGATGCGCACACTCCGTTGATGCAGCCTGCTCCAGTTCTTTGCAATCACAAGGTCAGAATCGGGATTGGTATATTTATCTACCACGGTAGAAATAAGCGGGTAATAATCTGCAATGGTGTTCAATGCGCGTTTATACTGCAGGCTTCTTTCCGTAGCCTCTGCATACACAAGTTCCCCCGACTGGTTCATGATGGCTATTGCCGGATCGTGCGCGCTGCACGATAGCCCTATATAGGTTTTATCCATCGGTAATAAATTTTTCTCCTCTCTAAGAAGCGAGCTGGATCTTTTTTAAGAGCAGCATTTCATTCTCAATCCATTTGTAGGTTCTGGCAATTCCTTCTTTCAATGATATCCCCGGTTCCCAATTGATCATTTGCCTGGCAAGCGTATTGTCTGACCGCCTGCCTTTAACACCGGTGGGTCCCGGTATGTATTGTATAGTAATTTTTTTTCCTGAAATAGCGATCACCATTTCTGCAAGCTGCTGGATAGATACCATTTCTTCTGAACCGATGTTCACAGGACCTGAAAAATCAGACCGCATCAATGCAAGCACGCCGTCAAGGCAATCATCTATGTACAGAAAAGAACGTGTTTGCTGTCCATCGCCCCAAAGCTCAATACTACCGCCATCTTCGGCAGCGGCAACTTTTCTGCAAACAGCAGCCGGCGCTTTTTCTTTTCCGCCATCCCATGTTCCGTTAGGACCATACACATTGTGAAACCTTGCGATCTTACAATCCATTTTATAATTCTTGCCAAATGCAAGAAAAAGCCGTTCGCTGAATAATTTTTCCCAGCCGTATTCGCTGTCGGGCATTGCCGGATAGGCTGTTTCTTCCCTGCAATCAGGGTTGCCCGGATCTTCCTGGTTGAAATAGGGATAAATACAGGCCGAAGAAGAGAAAAATATTTTATGAATGTTGTAAGATGCGCAGGTGCTTAGGATATTGATGTTGCAGAGGGCAGAGTTATGCATGATGTCTGCATCGTTTTCGCCCGTGAAAATATAACCAGCACCTCCCATGTCTGCAGCAAGCTGGTAAACTTCGTCAATATCTCTGCATATTTTTTTACAGAACCCGATGTCTTTCAGGTCTCCTGTAATTTTTTCATCGGGAAAGGCATTGTTGTAAGGCTGATAGAAGATGTCTGCCGATCTTACCCAATGGCCTTCTGCTTTCAGCCTGTTGATAAGGTGGCCGCCAATAAATCCTCCGCCTCCGCAAACTAAGATCCGGGACATGACTATGATTTTTATCTTCGTAAAACTAAGGAAGTGAAAGCAGATTATTATGATTGATTAAGATAAGAATAAGCACGGATTGAAAGAAGGATTGGAGGATTACACGGATTATAAAGTATCATAACATTAAATGATCGTTTATTCCGCGACTCACTGTTCATCCCGAATCCCCGCAGCAAGAACTCACAGAGCTAATGGCCGGGTGAGGGATCGACAGCAACAGCGATTCTGCGTCGATCCCTCACACGTCAATATTATGTGAGTTTTATCCGTGAAATCCTCAAATCCTTTTTTCAATCCGTGCT
>JBAVMD010000219.1:0-2155 GCA_049689695.1 Chitinophagaceae bacterium
GCTCATAGCTCGAAGCTCCTCAAGGTACATTCATATACTTATGTATCTGCATCGAGAATTCCCATCTCGGGTTCAATTTGATGTATTCCACTATAAGTGGCGTTATCACTGCTGATTTTTCCCACTCCGGTTGCAGGTACAACCTGCATTCAGGTGACACCTTTGCAGCATGCTGCTCTGCCCAGGCAAAGTCTGATTTATTGAAGATCACCACTTTAAGTTCATTGGCCAGTGGCAATATTTCTGCCAGTGGCGATTTGAATTTCTTTGGAGAGAGGCATATCCAGTCCCAATCACCGGAAACAGGCGAGCTGCCCGATGTTTCAATATTGGTTCGGTATCCCCTGGCATGAAGGGCATCGGTTAGTTCATCCAGGTTGTGCATGAGCGGCTCGCCACCTGTAATTACTACTATCGGCCCGTGTTCTCCTTCTCCTGCAGGACAATTCATTGTAACCTCATCAACAATTGCATTTACCGTTCTTTGCGGATGCTTTGAGGCATCCCAGCTTTCTTTCACATCGCACCATACGCAGCCTACATCGCATCCGCCCAGGCGAATGAAATAGGCAGCCTTGCCCTGGTAAAACCCTTCGCCCTGGATGGTATAAAACGATTCCATCACAGGTAAAGTGGCAGTATTGATCAATGTTTCCATTATTGCCGCAAAGGTCGGGGATTAGTTTGTTGGTTGAGTAGTTTAATCGTTAATAAAGTCTTAGGTCATTGGGTCATTAAGTCATCTGGTCATTAGGTCATTGGCTAATTGAAGCGATTCCAATAGCTTAATGACTAATGACCCAATGATCCAATGACTTTCTGACTAATGACTTAATGACCAATTGACTAATGACCAACTGACTAATGACTCAATTCCAGACACGCCTTATACGTATTCCTCATCAGCGCGGCTATGGTCATAGGGCCAACCCCCTTTGGAACAGGGGTGATATAGCTTCATTTGGGAGCGACCTCATCAAATTTTACATCTCCTTTAATAGAATATCCCTTTTTTTTGCCCGGATCGTTTACACGGGTGATGCCTACATCAATCACAATGGCTCCTTCTTTCACCATATCGGCAGTTACAAATTCTGCTTTGCCCAGGGCGGCCACAATAATATCCGCTTCTGAACAGAGTTGTTTAAGGTTTTTTGTGTGTGAATGACAGATCGTAACGGTGCAATTCCCCGGATTTGAGTTGCCGCTTAACAGAATACTCATGGGCCTTCCCACAATATTGCTGCGTCCTACCACCACAGCATGCATGCCCTTTGTATCAATTTTATAATGTTCAAATAACAACATTATACCGTGCGGAGTAGCAGGTAAAAATGTTGAAAGCCCCTGCACCATGCGGCCTGCATTTGCAGGATGAAAGCCATCTACATCTTTTGAGGGATTGATGGCATTGATCACCTTTGCGTCTTCAATGTGTTTAGGAAGAGGTAGTTGTACCAATATGCCGTCTATTTCCGGGTCGTTATTAAGATCGGAGATGATGCTCAGCAGCTTGAACTCGCTGATGTCTTCCTCCAGTCTTATAAGGGTTGATCTGAATCCTATTTCGGCACAGGCTTTCACCTTGGCGGCCACATAAGTTTCACTTGCCCCGTTATTGCCAACCAGCACCGCTGCCAGGTGCGGGACCTTTTTACCTTCATTGATCAGCTGAGCAACTTTTAATTTCAATTCATCTTTAATGGCCTGAGCTACAAGAACACCGTCTAAAATTTGCATGGCGCAAAGGTAAAAAAACGTGCAATTGATGTGTAAATAACCGAGGTGGGACAAAAACTTTATTTCAACTTGCCCCGCAAATCTTATCCAGGTGTTCAGGCTTCTGCTAATTCTTTCGCTTTCTGTGCTTCCTTATTTATATGCGCACACACAAATCCTGCGTTCCAATAGCGTATTGCTGAATGCAGGTGGTTATGGAAGTTTTGCCAATGCATTCTGCGTTCACGGCAATCCTGCGGCATCAGTTTCTTTCAAAACTTTTACAGCCGGTGTGTACAGCGAAAGGCGATTTTTTCTGCAGGGGCTCGATCAATTATTCCTGGCGACGGTTGTTCCTGTACAAAAAGGAGCTTTGGGTTTGTCGATAAAATACCTCGGAGGCGATGCGCTGAAACAGGTTGAATCAGGACTGGTA
>JBAVMD010000220.1:0-3158 GCA_049689695.1 Chitinophagaceae bacterium
AATGCCTACGCGATCGCTGTCGGGATCAGTGCCTAATAAAATATCGGCATCCAAACGTTTTGCCTGGTTCAGGCCAATGCTCATGGCCTCGCTTTCTTCTGGATTGGGATATACTACTGTAGGAAAATTTCCATCAGGCTCACTTTGCTCTTCCACAATGTTCACATTGGTAAACCCATATTGCTTCAGCACTTCAGGCACCAATGTAATGCCGGTGCCATGAATGGACGTGTATACGATGGTAAGATCATTTTGCTTTTGGATCACTTCAGGATAAACGCTCAGGCTCTTCACCATTTTCATATAATCATCATCTATTTCTTTGCCGATGATGGTAATGTTCTGCTCGCCTCCATCCCATTTCACTTCATCCACCGAAGCTATCTTTTCTACTTCTTTGATCACGTTCTTATCATGCGGCGGCACCATTTGTCCTCCATCATCCCAATAGGCTTTGTAGCCGTTGTATTCTTTTGGATTATGCGAAGCCGTACAAACCACGCCTCCCTGGCATTTAAAATGGCGGATAGTGAAAGACAGTTCCGGCGTTGGACGCAGCGATTCAAATAAAAAAACTTTTATGCCATTGGCGGCAAATACATTGGCCGTTATTTCAGCAAACAACCGGCTGTTGTTGCGGCAATCATGTGCAATAGCCACTTTTACTTCTTTACCGGGAAAGCTTTGCTTGAGGTAATTAGCATAACCTTGAGTAGCCATACCAACCGTGTACTTATTCATGCGGTTGGTGCCCACGCCCATGATCCCGCGAAGCCCGCCCGTACCAAACTCCAGGTTGCGGTAAAATGCATCTGCCAGCTCGCCGGGATTTTCCCGCTCGATGGTCCTGAGGTATTCTTTCACCGTTTCATCATAATTTCCATTCAGCCATGTGTCTACTTTTTGGCGGATAGCTGCTTCCATATTTGGCGAGTTAGTGTTATTGAAACCGTTAAGATATAAATTTGATTTTTAAATTGAGCGGCAATTTAAAGTTACGGGTTACGGGTTATGGGTTATGGGTTACGATGATCGCTGAAATTCAAGTTGCACAACCTATCGTAACCCTTAACTCTTAACTCATAACCAATAAGCCATAACTCATAACTTAGCCTGACAAAAATACACGTAACATGAACATCTCCATGCTCGGCTCAGGATTCATCGGCCGTTTTTACGCAGATTCATTGCAGGGATACAGGAGCAGGGATAAGATCGTGAGCATTTACTCCCGCCGGGAAGAAAGCGCCGCGAAGTTTGCGCAGGATTACAAAGTACCGCATCATACCACGGATATGGAAGAGTCCATTGCACGGCCCGAGGTAGAAGTAGTTTGCATCTCTCTGCCCAATCATTTGCACGAGGCAGCGGTGATGCTTTGCTGTAAGCATAAGAAGGCCGTTATGACCACCAAGCCGCTTGGCCGTAATAGCAGCGAGGCTGCGCGCATGTTGATGGCCGTGGAAGAAGCCGGCATTTTTAATGGTTATCTTGAAGACCTGGTATATACGCCCAAATTCATAAAGGCTATGGAAAGCGTGAAGAACGGTGCGCTAGGCCGAATACTCTGGGCCAAGTCCAGGGAAACGCATCCTGGCCCGCACAGCGACTGGTTCTGGGACATTGAGCTGGCAGGCGGCGGTTGTATTCTCGACCTCGGCTGTCATTGCGTAGAGATCACGCGCAGCTACATCGGCAAAGACATCAGACCTGTTGAAGTGATGTGCTGGGCCGATACGCAGGTGAAGCCTATAGATGCGGAAGATCACGCCATTGGGCTGGTGAAGTATGAGAACGGCGCCATTGGCCAGTTTGAGGTAAGCTGGACCTTTCGCGGCGGGCTCGACTTGCGAGATGAAGTGATGGGCAGCGAAGGCACTATCTGGATCAACAGTTTTCTCAGGACTGGTTTTGATATGTTCACTACCGGAAAAGGGGCTGATTATGTTGCCGAAAAAGCCGAAAGCAATACCGGCTGGCTGTTCCCGGTGGGTGATGAATTGAACGAACTTGGGTACAACCACATGTTCATGGATATGTTCAATGCCATGGAAGAAGGCCGCGAGCCAAAAGAGACTTTCTACGATGGTTATGTGGTGAACTGCATATTAGACGCGGCATACCGCTCTGCAAAAACAAAGCAATGGGAAGAAGTGAAGTTGGAGGTATGGAGAGGAAGAACAGGAGTAGGCAAAGACAGCCATCTTACCGAATACGATGCAGATCATTACCTGGTGAAAGAAGAAGTAACACATTATGGCGCTAAGAAAGTTATCCTGAAAAGCAAGGCAACCGGGAAGATCAGCGAACGAGTGGTAGATTAATCAGGGAATATAAGCTTTGAGCTGCGAGCTATGAGCTATGAGCTATGAGCAAGAGATCCTTGCAGCTGCAGGTTTTAGCCTTCACTGCTTAATCATATCTTTACAAATGCCTCTGAACCCCGTGCATAAGAAGACATTTCCTATAATATTTATTATATTATCACTGTTTGCGTCTTTCCTATCTGCAGATCTGCGCGGTCAATCATCAAGTGTAGCGGCCGGTAGCATTGCAGAACGTAATAAAGTTGATACTATTCTTGCGCAACAAATAGCAAACACGCCATTAAGTTCAACGAAAGAAAAATTATTTTATGCAAATAAGAAGCGGGTGAAGCTTGTTGCAGGCCTGAATGTAGCTGCATACACAGGCTCGCTTCTTGTACTGAACGAAGCATGGTACAAAGACTATCCCCGCACTTCATTTCATGTTTTTGACGATAGCAGGGAGTGGCTGCAGGTAGATAAAGTGGGACATGCATGGTCTGCATACAGCATCGGCAAATATTCTGCGGATGTATGGAAATGGACAGGGCTCAGCCATCGCAAAGCAGTGTGGATCGGAGGGCTGAGCGGAGCTGGTTACCTCACCATCATAGAATTGCTGGATGCGCACTCAGCCAGGTGGGGATGGAGTTGGGCCGATATGGGCGCTAACGTTGCAGGCTCCGGTCTTTTTATTTCACAGGAATTGCTGTGGCAGGAACAACGCATCCAATTTAAATTTTCTTCTCACAGAAAATCTTATGATGCATCGCTGAAAGCAAGAACTAATGATCTCTTTGGTAAAAGCTTTCCCGAACAGGTATTGAAAGATTATAACGGCCAGGCATATTG
>JBAVMD010000221.1:0-5281 GCA_049689695.1 Chitinophagaceae bacterium
GCTCATAGCTCACAGCTTATCTTCTACTTATCTTCGCGAATATACCATGCTAAGTAACGACGTAAAAAATATCCTTGGCCTTCAGCTCCCTACCGATCCGCGTTGGGTAGACCTGGCAGGTGTTTCCATGGAAGAAATACTTACAGATCATGCCTATTGCGAGCAGAAGGCCGCCACCACTTGCATTTCGCTGATACAGCGCTATTCAGACAAGGAAAAACTGGTGAGCGAACTTAGCCCCATCGTTACTGAAGAATGGGGACATTTTCGCCTGGTGCTGCATGAACTGCACAAACGAAACCTGAAACTGGGAAAACAAAGGAAGGATGCATACGTAAACAAATTGCTGGAGTTCCAGAAAAAAGGCGGCAGTTTTGAGGAAAGGTTCCTCGACCAGTTGCTCACCATGGCATTGATAGAAGCCCGTTCCTGTGAACGTTTCAAGCGATTGAGTGAAGGCTTGAACGATGAATACATGCGTAACTTTTACCGCAGGTTCATGGAGAGCGAGGCCGGGCACTACACTCTGTTCATTGAACTGGCAGAAACTTATATCGAAAAAGAAAAAGTAAGAAGCCGCTGGAGCGAATGGCTGGACTACGAAGCAGGCATCATGAAAACACTTGAAGTGCGGGGAGACCGCATTCATTAAATTGCAGATATGGAAACAGCAATCAATCACGCAGACTTACAGAACATAGCTTCGGGATTCGGCATGCCAAATGCATTTATCGAGCCACTCGGAAATGGGCTGATCCATTATACTTACAAAGCCCTGGAGAATGGCAAGGCCATCGTACTTCAAAAGATCAATACGAAAGTATTTGCCGACCCTGATTCTCTCGTGAGCAATTACCTCGCGCTCTACGAATACCTCGAACAAAAAGATGAAGTAAAGATACCTGCCCCGGTTGCTGCAGTGAACGGCCAATGGCTGCTGAAAGATCACGGCAACGAAAGCTGGCGCGCTACGGAATTTATTACCAATTCTTATTCACCCGATGCTACGGACAGCGCACGGTCGGCCTACACCGCAGCTTCCTGCTTTGGAAAGTTCACGAAGTCGCTTTCAGGAGTTGATCTTACACAACTGCGTGTACTGCTGGCAGATTTTCATGATCTCGCCTATCGTTACCACCAGTTTGAAGACGTGGTAACCAATACGCAGGGCATGCGTTTGATGCGTGCCACGCATGTGATAGCTGAGCTGCGTCAGCGCAGGCACCTGGTTGATTTTTATTCTTCCATCAAAAACAATCCTGCTTATCCCGTGCGGCTGATGCACCACGATTGCAAGATCAACAATATTTTGTTCGATATAGATACAAAGGAAGTGATCTGCCCGATCGACCTTGATACCATTATGCCCGGCAAATATTTTTCAGACCTGGGAGATATGATCAGAACGATGGCCTGCACGGTTGACGAGAACAGCCGCCAATGGGAAGCGATCGATATCCGCCCTGATTATTATGATGCCATTATGCAGGGTTATCTCGATGGCGTTGGCAACGAGCTTACACCTGAAGAAAAAGCAAACATCCACAAGAGCGGATTGCTGATGACCTTCATGCAAACGCTTCGCTTTGTAACAGATTTTCTTCAGGGGGATATATACTACCGCACTACTGATCCTGAACAAAATTTAAACCGCGCGCTGAATCAATTGGTGTTGCTGGAGAAGCTGGAGGATTTTTTGGAAAGGAGAGTGAATTAGCAAATTCGAAAATTGGAAAATAGCTCAATGAAGAAGTCACCCAATGACTACTGACTAAATGACCAATGACTTGTTACATCTGCCAACCAACCGCATGATTCGCTCCGCGACTCACTTGTTCATCCCGAATCCCCGCAGCAAGAATCATCAGAGTTAAGTTCCGGGGTGAGGGATCGACAGTAGCAGCGACTCATGCAGATCCCTCACTTATTTTACTCCCCCAAAAATCGTTTCCAAATCAATCACTACAGCTTCATCATATTCTTCAGATCTGTTATCATTAAACCAATGCACTTTTGTATTCATTGCATTGTCAAAAAAGAACTCCGTAGTCAACTCAGACTTCACAGGCTTTCCATTTTTATAATAAACTTTTTCCTCGCCGTGAAACCCTGTGGAAAGCAACTTACCGATAGCCGCAATATTAGTCTCATCGAAATCCAATCCCGCCGGGCCAGCCTCATCCCCGGGGTAAAAATCGTATCGTGAAAAGTAGCCACTATACTGCTGTTGATTGTTACCCGGTGTGGATGGATTTAGAATATTAATGAATATCAGCGCCCCGGGCGAAATATATCCTACTTCGATGTAAGTTTCGGGATGATGTTTAATGGAGGTGTACACTTCAATGTTAGTCTCACCTTTTGTATGCGCGCCTAAAAATGAGAAATCATTATTTGATGTCAGCTTTTGATAAATAAAGTCGTTCCAATCTTGGTGGCCTTTTACCGTTGTCATCCTTTGCTTTTAAAGGTTTGCATTATACATAGGCAAAACATAATAAAAGAATTGATATTCAAAATATATAATTGTCAAGGAATATAGCGCAGATAGAAGAGGATTTTTGGATGTTGCAGATTGATCAGCGAAGCTGATCTTAATAGCTCAATAATATCAGGAACCAATTTGCAACATCCAAAAATCCTCTTCTATCTGCGCTATATATTTTCTTATGGTGTAATTCCTCATAATTTTATTAAGCCTTCATCATTGTCCAATACCCCATACCAGTATAATATTCGCGAGAACCATCTTCATTATTAATTATAGAAGTTATCTCCCATTCCCCTTCAAAAACATATCTCCCTGTAAACAATTTTTTATGCAGCGTTCCTGTGTAATGAATCGGAAGTGAAGGTTGGTCCGGAACAGCAATGGCCTTGTTTTCTTCGTCGTTTCCAATAAGGCAGGGATATTTTTTAATAAAGCTTATAAAATTATTATCAAGAGTGCCTTCCAGTGTTGCGGGCCCTGGAAGAAGTTCTTTCGTTTCATCATCCACACAAGTGCCTTTCACGCTGTCCCCATCAAACATTAACTCCATTTCAAAAGAAACGACCAGGTTATTCTTTTCAACATCATAACCTTCACCATAAGTATACTCCCCAATCCATTTGCCGTTCAATTTTTCCATAATATTTTAAATACAACCGTATTCGTGTAATTCGTGTTACCCCTCATACTGAGCTTGTCGGAGAATTACTCCATCCAAGCCCCCCTCACCTCTTCCCCCTCCACCTCCACATAAATATGCTCCTGCAAAGTTGTAGCAACAGATAATCCCACATAATCAGGCTGCACGGGAAAAGCCGTGTGCTTTCTTTCCACCAACACCAATGTCTGTATTTTTTTAGGATGCGATTGCAGGAAAGGCTTCAAGGCATACGTAAGTGTTCTGCCGCTGTTGGATACGTCATCAACAATGATCACTACTTTATTATCGAAATCAGTTTGCGGATCTACCTGGATTTCCTTCGGCAGTTTTTTATCAAGGCCAAGATTGATGACTTCCGTTTGCAAAGAACTTATTTCCGACAATATTTTCTGAATACATCTTGCGATCACGCTCCCATGTTCGCGGATGCCGGCCAGTATCACTACCTGCTCGTCCGCATTGCTCTCCAATATTTCGTACGCCATCCTGCGAAGCTTTTTGCCTGCCACCTCTTTGGTAAGTATATAATTCTTGCTCATGTTGGGGTTTGCCTGTTGAAGAACGAATTTAATGTGAAAATTGCTCAATTCCTTAATTGCGCAATGAAGGCACCGGCAATTTTTACATTACAATCTTCCTAACCTATCTTAGCACTCAAATCGCCATTCATGCAATTGGTTCAGCAAATCTTATTCGTGATCCTGGTAGGACTCTCCATCTGGCTTTTTTCTAAAAAAGTAAAAGAGTTGTGGCGCAATATTATGCTCGGTCGGGACGCAGATTACAGCGGCAACAAGGGCATTCGCTGGCGCAATGTGCTGCTGCTTGCATTCGGACAAAAAAAGATGTTCAAGAAACCGCTTGTGGCGGTTATGCATTTCATTATTTATGCAGGATTTATCATTATTAATATCGAGGTGCTGGAAATTGTGCTGGACGGCATTCTCGGCACACATCGCCTGTTTGCGGCCCCGCTCGGCGCTCTGTATGCCTTTCTTATCAACAGCTTTGAATTTTTAGCGGTCGGTGTATTTTCGGTTTGCGTTGCATTCCTTGTTCGCAGGAACATCCTTAAGCTGAAACGCTTTATACACCGCGATCTCGATGGCTGGCCGCGCAGCGATGCCAATTACATCCTCATCACGGAGATCATATTGATGACGCTGTTCCTTACCATGAACGCTACCGATACCTTGCTGCAGCAACGCGGTTACGGTGAATATGCCAATCATGCTACCGGCAATTTTTTCTTTTCCCAATGGCTGCACCCATTGCTGAACGGATTGAGCGACTCCGGCCTCGTAACCCTTGAACGGGTTTGCTGGTGGCTGCACATTGTAGGCATATTCGCATTCCTCAATTACCTGCCTTATTCAAAACACCTGCATATTTTATTGGCCTTCCCCAATGCTTATTATGCAAGGCTTCAGTCGCAGGGCAAAATGAAGAACATGCCCGAAGTGCAGAAAGAAGTACTGTATGCCATGGAGCCTGAAAAGGCAACAGCAGATGCCGCACCTCCGGCCCGTTTTGGCGCTAAAGATGTATCAGATCTCACGTGGCGCAACCTGCTGGATGCTTACAGTTGCACGGAATGCGGCCGATGCAGCGAGGCCTGCCCTGCAACAAAAACCGGCAAGCTCCTTTCACCCCGTGCCATCATGATGAAAACAAGGGATCGCGTTGAAGATGTTGGCAAGAACATCAACAAGAATGGCGAGTTCAAAGACGATGGAAAAACTTTGCTGCACGATTACATCACTGTAGAAGAGCTGCGCGCCTGTACCTCCTGCCAGGCTTGCGTAGAGGCCTGCCCGGTAGCCATCAGCCCGCTCGAAATAATTTTAGACCTGCGCCGCTCCCTCGTTATGGAAGAAAGCAATTCTCCCGCAGAGTGGAATGCCATGTTCAGTAATGTTGAGAACAACTTCGCCCCCTGGAAATTTTCTCCCGAGGAAAGGGATAAGTGGGCGGAGGAGATGGAGAGCAAATAACGTATCATGCAAATACCCCCCTTCCCATTTCAAACAACTGATTGGACAAACATTCCTGTTGAAGAGCATGCGGGCGAAACCGGCATGGCCTATTGGCGGGTTGTTTTTGTTGGCAGCATTCGTGTAAGGATGGTG
>JBAVMD010000222.1:0-11854 GCA_049689695.1 Chitinophagaceae bacterium
ATATAATCGTTTCTTGGACCTGTACGTTTCGGAACTTGTCAATACCGAGCAAGAGGAACAGGATCCGCAAATCATTGAACAAATGTCACAATTAAAAATAGTCCACAATGGCTTTTAATTTAAAATATGTTCCCGCACTTAGAGGTAGACAGCAGGAATTAATCGTACTGTCGGACTTTGATTTCGGTGAAAGAATCTATCCTTTACTCGAAATTATTAAAGAAAAAGACCGGGTCAATAATGCAAAGCCGTCTGCGGAGATATGGACAGATTACATTCATAAAGTAAGTGCGCCTCATGTGTTAGTTGATCTGCCTGTATATATTCGGGATAGCCCTTCCATGCAGGATGAAGTCATCCTTTTTAATAGGACGATGCTTTCCAACCTGGAAAGAAGGATTGACTTTTTCAAATCACTGGCATCGGCCCTTCCTAAGATTATTCCTGTTGTGTCGACCTTAGCGCTTAAAACAGGTGAGGCTGGAACCATTTCAAAACAAATAAGTGCGTTGAGGCAAACTTTCCCGATTATTGCTATAAGAACTTTTACAAATACTTTGGAAATTGATCTTCCCGAATTAAATCAAGAACTAACTGCAGCTGATATTTTAATCTATGACTTGGACACAACTCAACCCTATAGCCCGCTAGTTCGTAAACAAGCGCGTGATATTGCTGGTATCGTTAACGGCTATAAAGTCGTTTTACGTAGTGCGATCAACACGGAGATTCAGAATACCAAGTTGGACCACGGCGATATCGTACCCGACGCAGATAACAGTTTGTTGGAGGCATTCAGAATAGCTCCGCTTAAAATGAACGCATTTGGGGATTACGGTGGCATCAAAAAAGATGAATTAAGTTCGGGCGGTACCATCAGCCCTGGTTTTATCTTTTACGACCCTATTGATAATCTTTACTACGGATACAGGGGTAATATAAAAGACCTCTCAGAATTCGAATTGACTATAATCCCTGCCGTACTCGGCTCACCCGTTTTTAAAAGCATGCAGTCGCATCATCCGGAATACGTTGACCCCACAACCAATACTGGTATTCGGATGCTGAGAGAAATTGCGGCTGGCACAACCCCTGGGAAAAGTCAAGCTAAGTTCAAGCGTATTTCCATGGAGCATTATTTGCACTGCATGAAGGTATTAATAGAAAAAGGAACTTTCGATTAAGCAACTTGGTAGATTACATCTGGTGAGATATTATGCTGGAAGAAGAACTGATAATCGATCGGATGTATCTTGGGTGAATTTTTAACAAGAAAATTCCAGCGTTTTGCATATCGCCGTTTTAGCATATCCTTAAACCGTTCATTTATTTCAGCATCCGTAAAGTTGGCGAGTACTTCTGCTTTCGTTGTGCCGGGTATCCTAAAAAAGGATTCAAATTCTTTTTTTGTAAAAAGATCAAGCTGTCGACTTATATCATGTAACACATTTCTCTCTCCTTTTCGAAGCTCAATCAAATGCATATTTTCCAGAATATAAATACCATAATGATCGGGGATTATAGTTAATGCTCTTTTATAATGTACCTGATCTACAACGATATAGTTATAGTCGAACACTTTTTCGTAATCACTTACCTGTTTAGCAAGTTTAGTTAAATTATCGAGCTCAGATTTGATTTCGAAACTTTTGCTGTCACCATTAATTGCCAGAAAATCTGCCCTGCTTCTACATACTTTTATTTCAAAGGCAGCAGTAACCTGAGCGTTAATAAAAAGTTCGGTCAATTTCGCTTTAAGCGTTGTCTCACCTTTATAATATTTAAGCAGAAAATTATTAATGAGCCGATGAAGTTCAGTTTTAGAAAGATCGTTAACCTTATTCGGATAAAATGGCCGAATAATCTGCTGCAACTGGTAATATGAGTGCAAAGCATGATAAGATCTGGCAAGACTGCAGATCATTGAATCATTTTGCTGATCTTTTTCGAGCTTTTGATGCATAGTAGATTATGCAAAGATAACGGGACAATTATTTTTTTGCAACTTTGCGTGCACTATTTCTGCAAATCATTATCGTGCCTTACACAATAATCACTCTATAAAAACCTATGTTCAAAGCGTATTCGAACCGTCGACGAGATGTCGACAAGACTCCGAGGGATCTTCCGAGAACGTACCTTTCGGCAGTTACACACTCTTCTTCATCCAACAACATCAAAGCATTACAAAAATATACACCTCGCGTTTAGGCTACCCCCTACTGCACCTGATCATCATTATTCACCCCTTTTTTCTTTGAAACATTTTCCTTAAGCCTGCCAAAACTATAGGTCAGCGCCAATCCAAAATTTCTGAAGAGTATCGTATTCGTGTTCCTTGTAATAAAATAATCATTTTCGGTTACAAAGATCAGCTTCCTTTTCTCCTCCAGGAAGTTCGTGAGGTTTGCCGAGATGGTCAGTTTTTGCTTGAGTACTTTATAGGCAAAACTGAAAGCATAGAAGTAGTTGTCAGGGAAGGTATTATTCGGCGTACGTAAGGGAACAAAATAACCGCCATTGGATGTTATAGTAAAACGTGGGGATGCTTTATACGTGAAATTCGCGTTCACATTGCCAGCAGTAGTATTGAAAAAGGAGCTTTGCAGGCTGTTGCGGATACGCGCCAAACGCCCTGTTGCATTCACTGCAATGTTCCATTTGCCAACAGGAAGATTGGAAACAAAGCCCAGGGTAAACTCCCTGATCTGTCCCGCATTTGCCCCGGTAACCGAGGTAATGCCTGTAGCAGCATCAAAACTTGGATTTTGTATGATGAGGTTATTGGCAAAGTTAAAACCGGTTTGAATGGATATAAACCTGCTGCCTTTGAAAAAACGGACCTGCCACGCGATATTATGAATGTATTGGGGACCAAGGTCCGGGTTGCCAAAACTTCTAAAAAGCGAATCGCTGTTATTTACAAACGGGTTCAGGCTATTTATGGAGGGCCGCCCCAGGCGCAGGTTATACGTCAGGTTTGAGTTCATGGTTTTGGTGAACGTCCTCGAAAGTAGCAGGTTGGGGATGAAGCTGGTATATTCTTGCTGTACAACGGTACCCGTGCTTGTAAAATCACCATCTACGCTTGTATGCTCTACCCGCAGACCGATGCGGGTGTTCACTTTTTTGAAAGTTTTGTTCACGGACACATATCCGCCATACACATTCTGGTCATAAGAAAACCTGTTACTATTGGTTGGGTCGATTTGATAAGGCTCTGCCTTATTATATTTTAACTGGCTTTCAAAATCGGAATGCGCCTTTCTCAAAATAGCTTTAACGCCGGTTTCAAGCCGGGTAGTCTTATTCAAAGGTTCAATTAAATCAGTTTGCACCGTGTATTCACTATTGAACGCCTCACTGTTGTTAAGAATAAAGCGGTCAAAAGAGCTAATTTCCTGCTGGCTGTTGGCAAAAGATCGAACCGTGTTATACAATGCCTGAAAGCGCACAGTTAATTCCTTTTGTGGCTTCTTTTTATATTTCCGGATATAGTCAGTACCAAAGCCATGTGTTGGCACCGCCAGCCTGTTCTCCAGGAAATATGGGTCCGTATCGGAACTTCCGTTTGGAAATAAGGTATAGATGGTTTGCTGATTAAATGCTTCATTCCTCATCTTAGTCATATTGCCATAAACTACAAGTGTATTGGTACTATCCAGGTCATAACTTAGTTCGAGGTTCCCCTGGTGAAAGAACATTTCCGTCTCCCGGGCTCCGCCAACTTCCCTGCGCACAAAAGCAACCGGTTGACCAGGCGTAGTAATAGAAAGCTGATCGGCGGGTAAATTAGGATTGCTCATGAGGCTATACGTTGCTGATATACCCACCTTACCTTTTTTCAGGTTAGCATTGAACCCAGCCGACCTGTTACCAATGGTAGTTATGTTTGAATTGATGGTTCCATTATAACCGGTCACTTTCTTTTTGGTGATGATATTGATAATACCGCCGACACCTTCTGCATCATATTTGGCAGAAGGCGATGTGATGACCTCTATCCGCGCAATGGTGGCGCCCGGAAATGCTTTCAAAGCTTCTTTTACATTCTGAGAAAATAAAGCGGTCTCTCTCCCATCTAACAGTACTTTGAAATTCGATTGACCATTCACCTGGATCGCTCCATCTCCATCCACATTTACATAGGGTGTCTTCCGCAATATGTCGCTGGCTGATTCCGATTTTGCGGCCGGATCGTCCTCCACGTTATATATCAACCTGTCATCCTTCTGCTCAACCAGGGGCCTGGAACCGATAACCGTTACTTCGGCCAGGTTTTTCACCATAGTCACAAGCTGTATGCTGCCCATGTCTGCATGCTGCCCTTCCACATTCAATTGCATGCCTTTTTTCCTGAAACTGGTATGCGTGATCGTGACCTTGTACGGGCCTGGTAACAAACTCGTTTGAAACGCCCCGCTTTTATCCGAGATCACCGTCTTTGAAGTTTTTTTCTGTGGCTGCAGGAAGTTGATCGTAGCGCCAACAACCGGCTTCGCCGAAGCACTGTCAACCAGCTTCCCTTTAACTGCAGATTCCTGTGCATTGCCGCAGATAAATAAGACCAGACAAGCCACCAGGAGCAGGCCTGTTTTATATACGTTTCTATTCTTCATACATTAATTCGTTTTATGTTTAAGGGATTTTGATCAGTAGTATCGGGTACAAAAGAAGTACGCGGGCAACGAAAGAATGGCTAACTGAGCTTAATTAAGATAAATGAAAATAAATGTCTGATAGATGGCAAGCTGTACATGCAATTGATCGCTTATCAAAGGACGGGCGGTGACGAGAGATCCTTCATACTGCCTTATCTTACATTTCTCAAATTGCACGTGATGAAACCATCTGCGCGGGTAGCTTCCTTATTTATTCTTCTCTTCTTTCTATTTTTTAATGGCCTTCAGGTCTATCTCATTCGCGAACGCATTTTGGAAACAAAAGCAAAGTTCAATTTTGCCTGTTCATCCGCACTCGCTTTCGCGCTTTCTGAATACAATAAGATGAAAGCCATTGACAGCGCTTCAACCCCTACCCATGCATGGATCGCTTACGCCCACGAAAAGATCGGGATAAGCCGCATCGATACGCAAAGCGTGAAATTGACTGCTCCGTTTTCGTCACTGATTACGGACACTGTGGAGCCTAATTTCATTGAGATCATTGTGAACAGCCCCACATTCAAATCAATAGACCTGAAATCTTTTGACAGCCTTTTTCGGAAAGCGCTTGATTCAAAACAAGTCCATGCTCCGTACCGCCTTGATACCATCACCGTGTCAGGCAGAAGATATGACCGGCAGTTGGTGCAGGTCAAATGGGCCCAGAAAAAAAGAAACGAATATCCCTACTCCACCGCTCCGCAGCGCATCCCATATTATTCCAACATCTCCGTCTTTGCCCAGGTTAAGTATGATGCTGTATTTTTCAACAATGACCGCTTATGGCCCTTGCTGTCTTTTGCATTTATCCTGCTTATTGGCAATGCGGCGCTCGTGTTTGTATACAGCACCATCAGGAAACAAAAAAGGATCAATGAACTAAAGACTGACTTCATCAATAATATTACCCATGAAATGAAAACCCCGATCACGATTGCCTCGGCAGGACTGGAAGCCCTGGAACACCATATACCCCCAACTGAGCGCACCAATTTTTACCTGCATACAAGCAAAAAGCAGTTGCACCTGCTCAACGACTTCGTGGAAAGGATCCTGGATTCAGCGGTGCAGGATATTTCAGATTTCATCTTGAAAAAAGAAAAAATAGACCTGCATGCTCTTTTCACGGAGCTTGTTCAAAGCCGCCACGTTCTCGGGGGAAAGCCCGTCAACTTTCAGCTAACCGGGGAAGGGCCTCTTTTTATATATGGTGA
Source organism: Chitinophagaceae bacterium (assembly GCA_049689695.1). GTDB lineage: Bacteria > Bacteroidota > Bacteroidia > Chitinophagales > Chitinophagaceae > DASPKM01. Next base: position 5,879 of record JBAVMD010000222.1, read on the forward strand.
CCGGCTTCACCTTGAAACTGCCTTTCATAACATTATAGATAATGCCATCAAGTATTCCAATGCAACTGTGGACATTCATATTGATATTGCTGAAAATAACAGCGATAGCATTATAAAGATTCGTGACAACGGGGTGGGAATACCGCCGCAATTCATTAAAAACATTTTCGAAAAGTTTTTTCGTGTTCCGCAGGGTGATGCCCAGTCTGTAAAAGGATTTGGACTTGGTTTATACTATGTGAGCAGCATCGTTAAAAAGCATTCGGGTAACATTTCGGTGCATTCGAAATTGCAATCAGGAACTGAATTTATCATAACGCTACCTAAAAAACCATGATACCGATTTTATTGATAGAAGACCAGGTTGAGCTTTGTCAGATCTTAAAAGACACGCTTTCCCTTTATGGCTTTGATGTTACATACGCGCTGAATGGTGAAGATGGCTACAACGTATTCACTTCCCTGAATCCTAAACTCGTTATTATTGATATCATGATGCCTGGAAGCGACGGGTTTAGTGCCGTAAAGCAAATCAGGGCAGTGAATAAGGACGTACCTGTTATCATGCTTACTGCAAAGCCGCTGACTGATGACCTGGTGAAAGCTTTTGACCTTGGCTGCAATGATTTCATCAGGAAACCATTTGTGATGGAAGAATTAATTGCGCGGATCAGGTCCTTCGCCAGGGTTTCAGGCAATGCTTCGCGTACCGCACATAACATGTACAAGTTAGGCAGCTTTACCTTTAACGCATCTACGCATGAGCTGTCAAATGATTCAAGCCGGTTTCAACTTTCTTATAAAGAAGTAGAACTGCTGAAAAGACTTTGCGAGGCGAAATCAACTGTTGTTGACCGGCAGGTGCTTTTGGCGGAGTTATGGGGTAGTGATAATGTGTTCAATAGTAAAACCATGAATGTTTACATTAATAGGTTGCGGAACTATCTGGATAGTGATAAGTCAGTAGAAATACTGACTATTAGGGGATATGGATATAAGCTGATTGAAAGAAATAATTAGTGGTTACTGAAATAACTTGAATAGGTAAAAGCTAACTTAAACTTTTACTGGACATGCTCTGGATGTCTCTAAGAATTTTGAGTTGCATCAGATTTTTTCCTCTTTCTTTTTTCTTGCCAAAAAAGAAACAAAAAGGCAAGGCCGCGCCATCCGCTCCGCGGGCCCGGCCGGCCATCCCACAACAGGCTTCGATAGTAATAGCAAACGTTACGGGCTTCTGGCCATTTGCTGAAATACTAAGAAGCACAAACAATCTTATGTATTGGTGTACCTGCGCAAAGGTTAGTTAGTCTTAATTAACGGGCTTCTTTCTGTCTGTTAGAACAAAATATTTCATAACCCACATTTCATCATCGCTGCATCAAGACCGCAGAATAGTAAAGAGTTGTAATTTATCAATCATTCACAAAGTGATTTGAAGCCCGTGTTGGTTGTAATTACTGCCGTTGACTGTTGTGCGTGAGCCTCGCCAGGCCAGCGGAGCAATTGGCCTGGCTTGCCTTTTTGTTTCTTTTTTGGCAAGAAAAAAGAAAGAGGAAAAAAGCCGATGTAACTCAATCTCAAAACGACTAACAGAGTAATTGCACAGCTGCATCGGCTTCCTATTATCTATATTCCCCATCCTTCGCCCATTTCCAAAAACCAATAGGAAGGTCAAGACCCGGAGAAATGCTTATTCTTTCAATTTCCTTATTTTCTTTGTCTATAGCAACAACTTGCAAATGGTATTCTACGAAATGGTCTTTTCCGGATTCTAATTTCCAAAATCCTTCAACCAAATCCAATACATTGTGCAGGGCAATATGTATTGCTTCGACAGACTTTTCCCTGTCCTCAGCATTCATGTCATTCGGCAGACTATCTACCGCCTGGTCTCGACAATATTTAATAAAATGATATCCAAAAGTATAGGCAGCATCTTCTCTCCTGTCCCACTTTCCTGTACGCCAATCTTTGTATTCTCTCGGCTCTGATTTGTTTTCCATTGTAGTATTTATATGTTTTTAAGCGATCAGATAATAATTAGTGAACATCCAAGCCATTATTTGTGTTTGAATTCATACTATTTTATTTTAATGGAGGTGGCCGTAAATACAATTCTGAAATTCATACAACAGCACCTGGCTTCGCAAACACAAAATTGTACAATTTCACATTCCCAAAAACCGGTATCCAACCCCCGATTCAGTAACAAGGTATTCTGGCCGGTTTGGGTCATCTTCAATTTTCTTTCTCAATTGCGCCATGAATACACGGAGGTACTGCGATTGATTTATATAGCCCGGGCCCCAAATAGCCCGAAGTAAAAAATGGTGAGTAAGTACCTTTCCTTCATTGCGCACGAGCAAAGCAAGAAGCGCATACTCTGTAGTGGTTAGCTTAACAAGCTCGCCACTTTTTTTTATAGTTCTCAATGAGAGATTAATTTCGAGATTACCATATGTAACGAATGAAGCTCCTTCATCGTCACGATTATTTGAGCGTAGTGCAGATCGGATCCTTGCAAGCAGTTCACCTGTCCTGAATGGCTTAGACAAGTAATCATTTGCTCCGTTGTCTAACGCCTTGATTATATCCTCTTCACTTTTCTTAACGGATAATATAACAATCGGGTTGGTGAACCACTGCCGCAGTTTTTTCAGCACCGTATGGCCGTCTTCATCAGGCAGTCCTAAATCAAGCAGTACAAGGTCAGGCGGACGGCTTGAGGCTTGCACAATCGCCTCTCTGGCCGAAACTGCTTCCCGCACAGTGTAGCCATTGCTTTGGAGCGTTATCTCCAACAGCTTCCGTATTTGCGGCTCATCATCCACTATCAGTACCTCTGGCTTATTCTGCATAGATTGATTGATTGGAAGTTCTCACGGGAATGGTTACAGTAAATTTAGCTCCTCCTGAAGCGCCTCGTTCCAGCTCGACCGTTCCCTGCAAAGCTTCCGTAAAGCCTTTCACAATAGACAGACCTAAACCGGACCCCTCGGCATTTCTTTTTTTATCTCTTGAAAATTTTTTAAACACTGATTTCATTTCAACATCCGTGAACCCCTGACCAGTATCTTCAATGATTGTTTCAAGAAAATCTGCATGACAGGAAACCATTACATCAATTTTGCTCAGGTTATGCGTATGGATAGCGGCATTGTTAAGCAGATTGTATAAAACCTGGTCAAGCATTCCCTTGTCTGTAAAACACAAGGGAATTGTTTCCGGTATACTTACGCCAATTCTCCTTTTCCTTCCATTTTCCTCTACTCTCTTTACTACCTCATGCACCAACTCCGTAACATCCACCCAATCTTTTTTGGGTGCAATATGTCCTGATTCAAGCCTGGATATATTGAGTAAGTTCTCAATTTGCTGGTTTAAGCGAAGCGATGCTTTTGAGATCTCATTTATCAGTTGTTCTTTATTTTTTTCATCCAACTTACGGTTCATCTGAAGATTATCTGTTGCTCCGATAATTGCTGCAACCGGCGTGCGCAGCTCATGCGATAAAGAATCAAGAATTGTATTATACAACTGCACGCTATTGGCCTTTTCTTCTTTGATCCGGGATATGTTTTCCGCTCGCCTGATCTTATAAGTAAGTATCCCATTGATAAGTGCTATTACAAAATACATCACCAATAAAATGGTATCCTCTGTTGTTTCTACGTGCAGGTTAAACCTTGGCGGAATGAAAAAGAAATCCCAGATAAAGGCAGATATGGAAGCGATGATTAAAACAGGTATGATGTCAAAAGTTACTGCTACTATTGAAACCACTAAAAGCAGAATAAATGCAACTACCCGATAGCCCATCCATCCCGAAAAAAAATAACAAATGAGCGCTACCAGTATCACTGCGGATATTCCGTAGAAACATTGCTTAAACCGGGAGATCTTGTTTAATGAAAGCATTTGCATTGATTACATTCAGAAGCATTCTGGTATCTGACAGCATTGTAAAGTTGGTATAACCAATATAAAGATTTTATAAAGATTTATGCCCGGTTTACCCGGGGCAGGAGCTGCATATCTACTTTTACGCACAGATTTAATACTATGTCTGTTCACAATAAAGTATCCGTAGCCGGCCTGCTTATCGCCCTTGGAATTATTTATGGGGATATTGGCACTTCTCCGCTATACGTACTCAACGCCATTACGAATGGAAAAACTATCTCACCCGAATTGATCATCGGATCGCTATCGCTTATTATCTGGACATTAACGCTGCAAACTACCATAAAATATGTAATACTCACCCTGCAGGCAGATAACAAAGGCGAAGGTGGTATTTTTTCGCTTTTTGCATTAGTGAGGCGAAGGAAAAAGTGGTTAATTCTGCCTGCAATAATAGGAGGCGCTGCGTTGCTCGCAGATGGTATGATAACTCCGCCCATTACAGTAACTTCTGCCATTGAAGGATTGAAGGTTATCCCGGCAATTGGCATGATTAGCCAGACAACGGTGATTTACATAGTTCTGGGTATATTATCAGTGTTGTTTTTCATTCAGCAGTTTGGCACTGCTTTGATCGGGCGTTTTTTTGGGCCTGTTATGACCGTGTGGTTTATGATGCTTGCTGTGTTAGGAATCATTCATTTTGCAGATAATTTCAGTGTCTTCAAGGCATTCAACCCTTATTACGGGATTGAGTTGCTGATAACTTATCCAAGAGGATTCTATATCCTTGGTGGAGTGTTTCTGTGTACCACCGGTGCAGAGGCTTTGTATTCAGACCTTGGTCATTGTGGAAAATGGAATATCCGCTATTCCTGGATATTTGTAAAAACTTCGCTGATCCTTAATTATCTGGGGCAGGGTGCGTGGCTTCTTAGTCAATACAATGGGCAACCCATTACTTCCGACATGATTGATGCGGGTTTCAATCCCTTCTTCGGCTTAATGCCGGATTGGTTCCTTTATTTTGGTGTAGCGATTGCGACAGCCGCAGCGATCATTGCCAGCCAGGCCCTGATCTCTGGCTCCTTTACGCTCATCAGCGAGGCAATAAGATTGAACCTCTGGCCTAAATTCCGCATTGTATATCCAACCGAAGCCAGAGGTCAGTTATATATTCCTGCAATAAACCTTCTATTATTCGCAGGCTGTGTGGGCATCGTGTTATACTTTAAAAAAGCTGCTGATATGGAGGCGGCCTACGGTCTTGCAATTACGCTTTGCATGATTGCCACATCCGTTCTTTATGCCAATTACCTGGTGCTGCGGCGAACAAAACCTATACTCATTTACCTCTACCTTATTGTATTTCTTATCATTGAGTTTAGCTTCCTGTTTGCAAATATTGAGAAGTTCCCGCACGGCGGATATGTTGCCGTGGTAGTAGCAGGTTTTCTATTTTTCATCATGTACAATTGGTCTAAAGCACGAAAAATTAAAAATCGCTACGTTGAGTTTGTAAGGCTTGAGCATTACATTCCCCAAATACAGGAGCTGAGCAATGACAAAACAGTGCCAAAATACGCCACGCATCTAGTATTTCTGACAAGCGCTGATAATCCTAAAGAAATAGAGCATAAGATTATATATTCTATATTAAACAGAAACCCAAAGAGAGCTGATATATATTGGTTTGTTCATGTTGATACTGTTGACAGTCCTTATACTGCTGAATATACTGTTGATCACATTATTCCTAATGACATTATAAGAGTGGAGTTTCGCCTTGGCTTCAGGGTGCAGCCGCGGATCAACCTGATGTTCAAAAGAGTTGTTGAGGACCTTGTGCGCCATAAAGAAGTCAATATATTCAGCAGATACGAGAGCCTCGAGAAAGGGAAAGTAATTGGAGATTTCCGGTTTATCGTAATGGAAAAATACCTGAGCCAGGACAATGAGCTTCCTATATGGGAACGTCTTATTATGAGGTTGCACTTCTGGTTAAAAGAGATAAGTCTATCTGAAGAAAGAGGTTTTGGATTAGATCCAGGCAGTGTAACTGTTGAGAAA
>JBAVMD010000223.1:0-1985 GCA_049689695.1 Chitinophagaceae bacterium
AAATCGTGCAGCCTGTCCATCGCTTTTTTGCTGATGGTTGACACTGCAAACAGGGAAGTCAATCCAACGATCGACTTAATGCGCAACGGAACTGGTTCGCTTCCCGGCGCACTCATTACATCGTAAAAGAATTTATCTTCTTCGTTCCAGAGATGGTATTCGTTCAATGCTTCGGCAATCAAAACAAAATGCTCGAAGAATTTAGTGGCGGTATCTTCAAATGAAACATCGTGCAGGGCAATTTCCAGCGCAATGTCCATCATGTCCAGCGCATAGGTGCCCATCCAACTGGTTCCGTCTGCCTGTTCCAGCCTCATTTCTCCTCCCTGGAAACTGCGGTTGAAAACACCGATGTTATCCAGCCCGAGAAACCCTCCTTCGAATAAATTATTTCCTTCCCTGTCTTTCCGGTTGATCCACCAGGTAAAATTGATGAGCAATTTTTGAAAGATGCGCTTGAGGAAAACGATATCGCCTTTCCCTTTTTGTTTCTTTTCGATATTATATACCTGCAGCGCGGCCCATGCATGCACAGGAGGATTAACATCGCTGAAATTCCACTCGTATGCAGGCAACTGTCCATCCGGCTTCATATACCATTCGCGCATGATCAGCAGCAACTGGTGCTTTGCAAAACCTGCATCTATCATGGCCATTGGTATGCACTGAAAAGCAAGGTCCCAGGCGGCATACCACGGATATTCCCATTTATCGGGCATGAGAATGATGTCCTGGTTCTTAAGGTGCTGCCAGTTGTTGTTGCGGCCCATGAGCCTTTGCGGACTCGCAGGTGTGATGCCATCGCTTTTTGTAAGCCATCGCTCTATATCATAATAATAAAATTGCTTGCTCCACAAGAGGCCAGCCAATGCCTGGCGATGGATCTTTGCCGCTTCGTCACTAATACCCTGCGGCAATAGTGTGCGATAAAATTCATCTGCTTCGTTCTTGCGAACAGTGAACAGGTGTTCAAATCCTTTTATAAATGCATTGTCCGTAGCAGTATCTGTCAACCGGCAATAAATAGTGCGTGTAGCGCCTGCGGCAACGCGGAATTTATAAACCGGGCTGAATTTAGTCCCGATCTTTTGCTCGCGCAATGCTTCCCGGTTCTCATTTTTGATGATGGCGCCGTGAAATGCATCTTTCACAAAAATGCTATCGTTGGGCTCGCCCGTTACCTTCAGCTTATTGGTTTCATTATTGGTGAACAGCATGTCAGAAGGCTGCTGAAAATAGAAATAATAATCGCCCAGCCGGTCATGCCATGCTTTTACTGCTGTTTTATGAACATAAGTTATAGAAGGTGGCGCTGCATTCTTTTTATTGGATGCACGGTTGAAGAACCAGAGTGTAGGCAACACCGTTATCTCTGCAGATTTGGTGTAGCGGTTGGTGATGTCTATTTTAATAAAGATGTCTGAAGGCGATTGCTTGGCATAAGTTATCCGCACATCAAAGTACTGGTTGTTATTGAAGATGCCGGTATCCAGCAACTCAAACTCAGGTTCGTTCTTTGCCCGAAGACGGTTCTGTTCCCGTAAATGTTTATAAGGAAATTCCTGTTGCGGATACTTGTACAGGTATTCCATGTAAGAGTGCGTGGGAAGGTTATCGAGATGATAGTAAAGCTCTTTTACATCTTCACCGTGATTGCCTTCACCATTCTCCAATCCGAATAATCTTTCTTTAAGAATGGGATCTTTTCCGTTCCAGAGCGCTACTGCAAAGCAGAGGTTCTGGAAGAGGTCGGAGATGCCTGCGATGCCATCTTCTCCCCATTGATAAGCGCGTGCATGCGCATGATCGAAAGGGAAATATTGCCAGGCGTTACCGTCCTGGCTGTAATCTTCGCGCACAGTTCCCCATGCCCGCTCACTTACGTAAGGTCCCCATTGGGATACGGGGTGGGGTGCATTTGCAAGCAAAGACAATCTATTGTGTTCAGGGGTCATTGTTTAGTTTTTAGGAAGGGAACGCGGATC
>JBAVMD010000224.1:0-1880 GCA_049689695.1 Chitinophagaceae bacterium
GTCCTTTATAGCTAATGGGGTACGGGCTAATTAAAGGGAAGTGATCTTCTCTTTTCTCGGTTTATCCTTTGATTTGTTCTTGTGCTCCTGCCTTAATTCTTCCATTTTCTTCTTTTGGTCCGGGGTCATCAGGGCCTGCATTTTAGAATGTTGCTGATCATGAATTACTTTCATTCTCTCCCTGTATTCTTTTACAGTGATCTGATCGTTTTTCTTCAAGTCCTGCAACTGTTTCTTTGATTCTTCACGGATGGTTTTCATTTGAGCCTTCTGGTCTTCAGAAAAATTCATTTTCTCAGCCATCATGCCTTTGTCGTGGTGCTTGCGGTGATGTTTCTTTTCTTTTCCCTGTTGCGTTTCCTGCGCCTGGGTAGCAAAGCCTATCATCAGTATCGCAATTAAGCTTAAAAAGAGTTTTTTCATTCGTAGTAAAATTTAATAGAGTAATAGACCCAGCTTGAGGGAAGCGGTTTAATTGGAGGTTCTAAAAGAAATGTTATACCGCCACAGGGCGGCGGAAGGCACAAGGGACAAGAAACAAGGCACAAGATTCTCCGCAGTTAACTTCCGCGGAACCTTGTGCCTTGTTTCTTATCCCTTGTGCCTTAACAAAGGCTTAGCCTTTGTTCGCCAATTGCCCGCAGGCCGCATCAATATCCTTACCCCTGCTGCGGCGGAGCCTTGCATTTACGCGGTTTTTTTCAAGATAAGCCATGAAGGCATTCACCTTGGCTTCTTCCGGTTTGCTGAATTTGGCAAATTCAATGGGATTGTATTCTATAATATTTACCAGGTCGGCCGGGACCTGGCGATAGATCTTGATGAGCTCGTCTGCATCCTGCTCACTATCGTTGAAATTATTAAAGAGTATGTATTCCAGCGTGATCTCGTTGCGTGTTTGCTTATAAAAATAATTAAGCGCATCAACCAGCGACTTGAGATTATTGGTCTCATTGATGGGCATGATCTCATTGCGCTTTTTGTCGTTAGCTGCATGCAGGGAAAGCGCCAGCTTAAACTTCACTTTATCATCTCCTAACTGGCGGATCATTTTAGCCACACCTGCAGTAGAAACGGTAATTCTGCGGGGCGACATTCCCAAACCATCAGGTGAGGATATTTTTTCGATAGCCCTTAGTACGTTTTTATAGTTTAGCAATGGCTCACCCATTCCCATAAATACAATGTTGCTGAGCTTTTTATTATATACCTGCTCAGCCTGCTGATTAATAAGCACTACTTCATCATAGATCTCGTCAAAATTAAGATTGCGCTTCTTTTCCATATAACCCGTAGCGCAAAACCGGCAACTAAGACTGCATCCTATTTGTGAGGATACGCACGCAGTTTGCCTGGTATCGGTAGGAATAAGCACACCTTCTACAAGATGACCTTCGTATGTTTTAAAACGGCTTTTAACAGTGCCGTCGGCTGATTGCTGGGTAGTGTCTACTGTTAGGGCAGGCAACTCAAAATCCTGTGAAAGCCTCGCCCGTAATTCTTTGCTCAGATTGGTCATGGCGTCAAAAGAATGAGCGTGCTTCTGCCAAAGCCATTCGTGTACTTGCTTAGCGCGGAAGCGTTTATCGCCAATTTCCTGTATGTATTGTTCTACATCTGCCAGGCTGAGGTGCCTGATATTTCTTTTTGCCGTCTGAACCATTTTGCAAATGTAATACTAACGCTGCAGTGTAGTGGTTAAAGAAAGGATAACTCATTTGGGCTACATTTGCGTTTCATTTGAAAATGCATGGAAAAAGCATACGTAATTGATGCCGTTCGTACCCCGGTTGGAAAATATGGAGGGGCTTTGAGCAGCATAAGGCCTGATGATCTTTTAGCTCATGTGATCCGCGGGTTAATAGTACGTAATCCAGTGG
>JBAVMD010000225.1:0-7472 GCA_049689695.1 Chitinophagaceae bacterium
TGCTACGGGGTTCGGGATGACAGTGAGTCATCGGGGGAAGGATGCGTCACTCTCGCGGCGTTTCGCTATTAAAAATTACCGCTTTGCTAAAACACTATGAGTGATAAAATAATCATGTTCCGCAACAGGCTGCAAAAAATGTACAAACATCGTAGCAAGCTGGCAAAAAAGCAGAACATCTCCTGTTACCGCATATATGAAAACGACATTCCTGAATTTCCTTTCGGCATAGATATCTATGATGATAAATTGTACGTAGCAGAATACAAACGCAATCACAGCCTAAACGAAGAAGAATACGAGAACTGGCTGGAAGAAAGCCTGCAGGCAATGCAGGAAGTATTATCCATCGCTCCCGATAACATCTTCATCAAACAACGCCAGCGCAAGCAAGGCAGGCAGGGACAATATGAAAAAGTAAATTCAGCAAAGAATGAGTTCATCGTTCATGAAAATGGTCTTCAGTTCCTGGTAAACCTGAGCGATTATCTCGATACAGGCCTTTTCCTGGATCACCGCATTACTCGCCAGATGGTATGGGAAAAAAGCCAGGGAAAACGGGTGCTTAACCTGTTTTGTTATACGGGTTCGTTCTCTGTTTATGCAGCGGCGGGCGGAGCTACGGCAGTGACTTCGGTAGACCTTTCAAAAACCTACCTTCAATGGGCTGAAGAAAATATGCGGATCAATGGGTTTACTGATCAATCGAAATACAGTTTTGTGGCTGCCGATGTTTTGCAATACCTGGATACATTGCCGCGAAATCATTTCGACCTTGTTGTGCTTGATCCACCTACGTTCAGCAACAGCAAGCGCATGAAAGATTTTTTAGAAATACAGCGTGATCATGTGCAGCTTATCAACCAATGCCTGCGCGCCATGAAGGCGGGCGGACTGCTTTACTTCAGCACCAATTACCGGAGATTTAAGATCGAAACAGAACAAATAAAAGCTGAGAGTATTAAAGATATTACGCGCCAGACTACGCCATTTGATTTTGAGGGGAAGCTGTTTAGGTGGTGTTACATCATTACGAAGTAAAGGGGTTTTCACGCAAAGGCGCAAAGGGAGACGCAGGGGACGCAAGAGGCTTCGCCTTTTTTAAATCCCGGGTTCTTGCGGAGAAAAAAGGCGAAGCCTCTTTACGCTCTCTTGCGCCCCCTGCGTCTTCCTTTGCGCCTTTGCGTGAAAAGCAATTTCCGATAAGTCACAATCCCAAAAATTCCTCAACTTTATCAAATGCCCGCCAAAATTCACCCCAACGCCAAACAGGAAATAGACACCTACATCAACGCTATGCAGCCATTCGCGAAAGCAATCTGCAAAAAGCTCCGTTCCATTATTTTAAAGGCCGATCCTTCTATTCAGGAAGATTGGAAATGGGGACCGCATTACGTAAGCAACGGCATGGTATGCGGCTATGGCGAAGCCCAAAAGTTTATAAAATTTACTTTCTTCAACGGCTCCGGCATGAAAGATCCGAAAGGATTATTCAATCACTGCGTAGACAATGAATTCAGCAGGTCCATCAAGTATACCGATGTAAGCGAGATCGACGAGAAAGCAATAACAGCATACATAAAAGAATCGGTTGCCGTAAATGCAAAAGGCTACAAGCGTGAAGTAAAGAACAAGAATGTGGAAGTGCCTGACGACCTGCAGCAAGCGCTCGATAAGAACAAAACCGCTGCAAACTTTTTTAAAGATCTCAGCTACGGTTATAAAAAAGATTATGTAGAATGGATAACTACCGCTAAACGCCCTGAAACACGAACTGACAGAATTACAAAAGTGGTAACGATGTGCGGCGAAGGCAGAAAGATGAACGATAAATACAAATAGAATTCATTTTGCATTTTGAATTCCGGCAACCTGCATTCTCCTCAAATAATAAAATCCTACAGCCGCCAGCATACAAAGCGCGCCAATTACCCACAAGAGCGTGCTAAATCCGTAATGTTCTGCCATCAACGCGCCAAAGGTTGGCCCCATCACCTGCGCCAGCGCCCAGGCTATGGTGTACAGCCCCGCATATTGTCCGCGGTTGTGCGCATTGCTCCTTGCTATCCAGAACGCATTCATAAATGGCATAGATAATATTTCGCCGAAGGTCAGTATTACAACGCTGCTTACTGCAAGCGCCACGGTGCCGGGCAGCAGGTTGTACATGATGTAAGAAAATGCACAGAGCGTTACACCGATCGTAATATAGGAAAGGCTTGAACGCCTTCCTTCCAGTTGATAGATCAATACCATCTCTATAACAGCGATGATAAGCCCGTTCAGCGCCATCAGCAAGCCTATGAGCGATTCACTGAAATGAAGCTCCTGCTTAAAATAAACCGTGAGATTGGTAAATATCTGGAAGAAGCACATCGCAAAAAGCGTTACCAGCACAATGAAACAGAGATAGAATTTATCGCGATAGGCAGATGCATTGGGATCAGCGGTTGTTTCCTGCGTTTGCGCATGCACTCTTTTTCCCGGCCGCAAAAATCGCCACAATAAAACGGCGGCTCCAAGGTTGGTGAATCCATCAACCCAGAATAAAAGTTCATAATTAAAAGATGCCAGTAACCCTCCGAGGCCTCCACCTAATGCCCATCCTAAATTGATGGCGAGCCTGTGGAGTGAATAAGAACGCGTTCTGTTCTCCGGCGAGCTGAAATAAGCAACCGCTGTAGAATTTGCCGGACGAAAGGCTTCATTCACACAACTCAACAGGAAAGTAAATATGCAGATGAGAAGGTAACTGTTCATTTGTCCCAGCACTATGAACATCAGGCCGCCGCCACATAATGTAATAAGCTGGAGATGATAAAACCCATACTTATCAGTAAGCTTGCCGCCGATATAACCACCGGCAACTGCACCCGCGCCAAACAAGCCCATTACAATACCGGCCTGCGAAATGCTGTAATGATGATGCTGCGTGAGATAAATGGTCATGAAAGGCACTACCATGGTGCCGCTCCTGTTTACCAGCAATATAAATGCAAGCCACCAGGTTGAACTGGACAGTCCACTAAAAGCATTGCGGTATAAATTGAGAACGGGGCCTACCATAAGGAAGGCGCAAATTAAGTAATTGGAGAATAGGTCAGTTGGTCATTTGGTCAATAAGTCATTTGGTCATTGGGGCAATTAAAATATAGGTCAAAAGAGAAACGTGAAATATCAAGATGATAATCTTTGACATTTCACGTTTGACTTAATGACCAATGACCTAATGGCCCAATGACTTATTGACCTAATGACCAAATGACTTGTTGGCCAAATGACTAATTAGAAAAAACCTTCTTCAATATATCAGAAACCCTCGCAGCAGGATCTTTTCTTATTTTCTTTTCTTCTTCGGCTACATAAAAAAAGATGCCTTTCATAGCTCTTTCGGTTACGTAAGCGGTAAGATCGGTGTTGACAGGTTCGGAAGAGAATTTATTATAGGCAGAGAAAAAATCTTTCCAGTATTTGGTGGCATCTACTTTGGCCAGCGATGTTTCAATGATGGGCCTGAAGGCAGTGGTAAGCTCCGCATTGGTAGTATTGCGCAGGTAACTGGTAGCAGCTGTGTCCTGCCCTCTTAAAATACCCAGGGCATCTGAAATGCTCATGTTCTTAACAGCCTTTATAAAAATGGAAGCGGCAGATTTGGAAGCGTCTTCCGCAGCGCGATTCATGCTCTGGATGGTATTGTCAACCAGTTTGCCCATGCCCAGCATGCGCATTTTCTTTTCCGCTTTCTGAACTTGCTCAGGCATTAATATTTTTACGGCCGCATCTTTAAAGAAGCCATCGGCGGCAGATAATTTAGAAGTACTGTTGTTGGCTCCTACAGTAAGCGCTTCCTTTAAGCCGGAAACAATTTCTTCGGTGCTCAGCGATGAGCCCGAACCTTTGGCTTTATTCAAAGCATCTTTAGCCTTGTTGAGAATGCTGTTTTGAGCGGAAACAGAAAAACCGAGAGCAATAGCACAGGCGAGAAAGAAGAATTTTTTCATACAGATATTGATTAGACGACAAATTACTATACTAACTGCTATCGTGGAAGCTTATTGCATTATTTAACGATCCATTCGAAATTTTCAGCCCTGGGCATCAGCTCAAAAGCAGGGCGGGAAATATCCGGCAGAACTGTGAGCTTACGCAGTATTGTATCAATCCAGGCGCCGTCCACAGTAAGCAAGGCTGCAGGCTGACCGTTCTTAAAGAACTGATGCTGAATGCTCCAGCGTGAAAAGTCGGGCTTGGAACGCAGTAACTGCACATTGATCGACACTTCATCGCCCAGCCTTATTTCCCTTCTGAAAGAGCATTCTTCCCTAAAAAGGATAGGGCCAAAATGCTGTTGCTGCATTACGTCCATGGTAAGCCCATTGTCCCTGAGAAAACAAATCCTTGCATATGCGCCAAAATCATAGTAAGCGGAATGACGAAGATGAAAATTGGCATCGAGGTCAGACCATCTGATCTCGAGTGGTTTGATATACTGTTCCATGGGGGGCAAAAATACAGTTTCCTTAAATCCCTTATTTTTGCCCCTTAAATTTTAATCAAATGAGATATCGTATCCTTTCAATATGTGTGCTGTTGTCTGTGTGCGCGGCCGCTCAAACGAAATCTACAAAAACCACTACCGCAAAGAAAACGACCACTGCAAAGCCTGCAGCATCCAATACGCCGGTGCTGAGGAACGCGCTTGATTCATTCAGCTATGCCATGGGCATGAGCGTTGGTAATTTTTGTAACCAGCAGGGAATTGTAAGCGTTAATACAAGTATGCTGCTAAAAGGGTTAGGTGATGGATCGAAGAAAGCCAAAGCATTGCTGACCGAACAGGAAATGAACCAGGTGATCTCTACTTATCTCGGCAGGCGCAACGCTGAAAAAGCCGGCGCTGTAAAAGCAGAAGGAGAAAAATTCCTTGCTGAAAATGCTAAGAAAGCTGGTGTGGTAACATTGGCCAGCGGACTACAATACATGGTGTTGAACGCCGGAAAAGATAGCACCAGGCCAAAGGCTACGGACACTATCAAATGCCATTATCATGGCACGCTCATCAACGGAACTGTTTTCGATAGTTCAGTGGAAAGAGGCGAACCTGTGGTGTATCCTGTAAATGGATTTATAACGGGATGGATAGAAGCATTGCAGCTGATGCCCGTAGGCGCCAAATGGAGATTGTTCGTTCCTCCTCATCTTGCTTACGGCGACCAACAGGCCGGACCAAAAATCCCACCAGGATCAACGTTGGTGTTTGAATTGGAGTTGCTGGAGATAATGAAATAATAATTTGAAAATGTGAAAATGAGAAAATGGCTCAATGAAAACAATTGAGCCATTTTCACATTTTCAAATTACTCCCCGATGTTCCCCTTCATTTCTTCTATCTGCTGTTTTGTTCCCAGCACAATTACTTTCATCCCGTTTGTGATCAATATCTGTTCAGGAGGGTTGATCACGAATTTTCCATCGGTGGTTTTGATGCCTATGCAGTTAACGCCTGTTTTTTTCCATCTCATGATCTCTACCAGCGCACGGTCGCGCAGATCACGCGGCAATTGTTCATATCCTACAGATTCCATGCTGATGGCTTCACCTTCTTCGCCTGATAAATAATCGATGAACTCAATTACATCTGGCTTTGATACAAGCGTAGCCATATGCGTACCTCCTATCCTGTCGGGCATGATCACGCTATCCGCTCCGGCTTTTTTCAGCTTAAGCACCGAAGAGCTGCTGGAAGCACGGCTGATGACCTGTATCCTGGGATTGAGGTCGCGGGCAGACAATACGATGAATACATTGTCTGCATCTCCGGGCAAGGTGGTAATAAGCGCTTTTGCTCTTTGAATACCGGCCATTGTCAGCACATTATCGTCTGTGCTGTCGCCTGCGATATAGATCAGGTCAGGGTGATGATGAAGCTCATCTTCAATCACTTCTTCGTCCTGTTCAATCACTACAAACTTTTGTCCATGCACTTTGAGCGTATGAGCGGCCTGCTGCCCGTTTCGGCCAAAGCCGCAGATCACCACATGACCGGAAAGTTTTGATAATGCAGTCATAAGCTTTCTTGTTTTAAAGAACCTGTTGATCTCTCCACTGATAATATATTGAGTAATGCGTGTGATCACCAGCGCAAAGGCTGCCCAGCTGAAGATGAGCAGAATGGTAGTGAACAACCGGCCTGCCTCGCTTAAGGGTCGCACCTCGGAAAAACCTGTAGTGGTAATGGTAATGGTGGTCATGTAAAGCGCTTCGGCAAAAGTGAAATCTTCAATAACCATATAGCCGATCAATCCTGCAATGATGATCAGGTGAATGATGAGAAAAGGTTGCAAAAGCCGGTAGAAATCTTTACGCAAGGAAGAATTTTTATAAAAATAAAAAAACCTCCGCGAAGGGAGGTTATTAGTTTATGGCTTCGGGTTCATTTACGATTTATACAACAACTCATAATACTCATGCGCCATCCTGTTGCTCTCAAACTGGAAGCGAACATCGCGCATTCCGTTCTTCACTATCTGTCTCCAGGTGCTGTAATCCTCGTAATACAAAGGAAGTATCTGCTGCTCGAGTATTTCGTATAATTTATTCAGGTCGTAATCATCCTGTTCCTGGGTGCTCATGTTGCCATAATCAGCTTTAGGAACAACAAAAGCATTGTTGCCATGATTGGCAAACTCAGGGACCCATCCATCATCAGTAGAAAAATTCACTGCTCCGTTCATCGCAGCCGTCATACCGCTGGTGCCGGAAGCTTCCCGCGGAACACGCGGATTGTTGAGCCAGCAGTCTGCCGCCTGTTTCATTCTTTTCGATAATCCAAGCTCATATCCTATCACTACGGAAACATTCTTATAATTTTTGCTCAGGTGCACCAGTGCATTAAAATCGTTGATGGCGGGATAGTCCATCGGGTAAGGTTTTCCTCCCCAGATAATCTGTATGGGATATTTTGTACTGCTTAACAGCTTTTCAAAACGTTCCCTGTTCCTGGTAATGAGATCAGCCCTTTTATAACCGGCAAACCTTCTTGCCCATACAATGGTAAACACATTGTAATTAAAAAGCTTTCCGGTCTGGTCTGCAACGATCTCAAAAGCGCGGCGCTTTAAATATTTTTTGCGATCGTCCAAGGCCTGATCGTTCCCTTCTTCCATGAAACGGTACAATTGCTTATCGGCCCAGTAACGGTAGTTCTGTGAATTTGTAATGGAAATGATGTTGCAGATATTATCGTACTTGCCCCACATTTTTCTCGACACTTCACCATGCAACTGCGATACGCCATTAGCCAGGTGCGCAAAACGCAGGGCCACCAGCGAATGGTTGAACATATCATCAGGGTTGCCCGTGATGGATTTTGTTTCTTCCACGCTTAGCCCGCAGAAGTAACTCATTTTATGGCAGAGATAAATATCGTGCTTTTCATTGCCGGCTTCTTCAGGCGTATGCGTGGTGAACAC
>JBAVMD010000226.1:0-2505 GCA_049689695.1 Chitinophagaceae bacterium
GTTGAATGATGCGGCATACACATCCCTGTAAACAGCTGCATTTAAATGCAGGCGTGCAAGCATACCCCAAACGGCTCCCTTGGTAATGCGGCCCGGCCCTGTGTTTGCTTCTACTGTTGGTTCAATGGCCAGCAATTCTGATTTGATATAAGCTATTGCCTCCTCACCTCTTAAGATCCTTGATGTTTCATCAGGAGTTTCTTTTACGAAGATCAATCCATACAGGTCAAGCATCAAAAGTGAATAATATGCCCTCATTCCTCTTGCTTCTGCAAGAAACAGCTTTGCATCGGAATAGGTGTTGGCAGGAAGTGAGTTGATAGCAGTAACAGCACGCGACACGCCTATCAGGATATTATTCCATGTATTTCTCACATTCACATCGGAGCTGATGTTTTCATGTTTATGCAACTGAACATAAATGCCGTTATAACCCCAGTCAGTACCGCCACGGAATGGCAGGATGGCTTCGTCTGTTGAAATTTCCTGCAGCGCAAAATAGTTGGTATGCAAAAACACGTCTGTTAGCTTCGCATAAACCGGCGCTATAATTCCTTCTGCCTGTTGCTTATCTGTTAAGCCGGAAACAGAGGATTCATCCAGCACCTTCTCGTTCAATTTAGTACAGCTGTTGACCAATACCGTAATTATCAGCATAAACAACAGGCTTGCAATTCTCTTAATCATTTCTTTTATTTTAAAATGAAAAATTCAAACCGAAAATGTATGACTTCGCCCTTGGGTAAGTAAGGTAGTCGATACCGTAAGAAGAAACACCTGAAATAGACCGGTCGATGTTTACTTCCGGATCATACCCATTGTATTTCGTGCTCAGAAAAACATTCTGCGCTGTTGCATAAATCCTGATCGCGGAAATCCAGTTGTGGATCCTCAGCGCTCTTGGACTGATGTTGTATCCCAGAGTAATATTGTTCAGCCGCAGGTAAGCGCCATCCCTCAGGTACCTGGTAGTTACCGGCGTTGCATTGTTGATAGATTCCCTTGAATCAGCAATAGCTTCCCTTGTAGTGTTCACGTTTTTAGCCAGCCTCAATTTTGAGAAGCTCACGTTTGCTGTGTAGTTATAGATTTTATTCCCAGACACTCCATCAAAATTGATGTTCAGGTCAAAACCTTTGTAAGCAAGCCCACCGTAAAAACTATAAATAACATTAGGCAGGGCTGTTCCGGCGGATATCCTGTCCTTGTCGGTAATGATGCCATCGCCATCAAGGTCGCGGTAAGTACTCAGGCCGTTGGCGTCAAACCCTGTAAATTCTTTTAAAAAGAAAGTGCCGATCGGTTGGCCGTTCACATATCCGTTAATGGTAGATGAAGTAATGCCTGCTCCTGAAACAGAGCCCGCTGGTATTACGGTATAAGGTGAATTCTCCACCTTGTTTTTCATAAAAGTGATGTTACCGCCAACATTATAACCTATTCCGGTTTTTCCCGGCCTGTGCCTGTATTCCAGCTCCAGTTCCACTCCCTGGTTAGTGATCTTCATATCTTTTACATTGGTCCACACATCAGTTGCCGGTTGAACAGGATCGGCAGGAATTACCTGCAGCAGAATATTATTGGTAACCTTATGGAAATAATCCACCGTACCAGACAAAGCGCCATTCCATAAACCAAAATCAAGACCGATGTCGGTTTGCTCAGAAGATTCCCATTGAATATCCGGGTTAGCTAATCTCGTATAAGCATAACCGGCAGGATAATTTCCCGCAGGCGGGTACAATGGATAACTGGCGGAGCCAAGTGACTGGAACAGCGATTGTGTAATTTTTGGAGGGATCTCCTGGTTGCCTGTTAAGCCCCAGCCAGCCCTGAGCTTTAAATTACTGACCATTGAATTGCTGAAGAATTCTTCATCAGAGATCTTCCATCCCACAGAGAAGGAAGGGAAATATCCATACTTATTGTTCTCCCCGAATTTAGAAGAACCATCTGCCCTGAAATTTACAGTAAGCAGGTATTTGTTATTGTATTGATAGGTTACCCTTCCAAAAAATGATTGCAGTTCATTGGTAAAGGCAAAACCACCGGGGCGGTTATTGGCCAGCGTTAGGTCCTGCCCTACCCCGGGATTATATACCGGGTCAACGCCGCCAACAGTAAACCTGTTGATGCTGCTGTTGCGCTGCTGCACAAATATCTTTTGGTAAGAATGGCCTGCCAGCGCTGAAATGCTGTGTTGAGTTGAGCTCCAGTTATAAGTGAGATAGTTCTCTACCAGGGTATTCCTGTTCCAGTTGTAGAAGTAATCCAGCCGTCCTTCGCGGAAAGGCACCGTATAAGGCAGGGCTACCAGATCGCGTGTTGCAGTGGAATAGTCAATACCAAAATTGAGCTTATACACCAGCCCTTTGAATAGCTTTACCGAGGGCGACACATTTCCGAGTACGCGTGTAATATTCGTTTCTTCCCTGTCGAGGTCAAAATAAAGCAATGGGTTGCTGAAGTTCTGGTAAATGGCCGGTTTGCCATTGGCGTCATAGG
>JBAVMD010000227.1:0-4165 GCA_049689695.1 Chitinophagaceae bacterium
TTGAGCCATTTTCATATTTGCTAATTGGATGATTTTGTTTTAAATTCAGGCATGGATCCGTTATCCTCCTGATCAGCCAACCTGTTGATACATCGCCTCGTATTCAGATTAACTCAGCTATTCCGAAACCGGCTATAACTAATTATGAAGAAATTACTGGCTATAACGCTGGCTTTACTGTGCTGCCAGGTTCTTCTTGCAAGGCATATCAAAGGGGGAGAAATTTCATATCGCTATGTGGGCACAGGAACAGCTGGTACTGACCGTTACGAGATCACGCTTCGCCTGTTCCTTGATTGTAATGCATCCGGCTCACAACTTGATAATGAAGTAAGCATCGCCATTTACAGCACAGCAGGACAAACCGCTGTGCAAGGTTCGCCTTTCGTTCTGCCACTTACCGAGGATGAGTTCATAAATCTTTCATCCCCTAATCCCTGTATCGTAAACCCCTCTCCTGTTTGTTACCGTATAAGAACTTACAGCTATGTAATAACGCTGCCGCGCAATTTAGATGGATACACCGCTGTTTTTCAGCGTTGCTGCAGGATTGATGGCATCAACAACCTGAGCCCGAATGTTTCTATCGGCTCTTCTTATGTAACACAGATACACGGTACCGCTTCACTGCCTACAGGCACTAATTCAAGCCCCTTCTTTGTAGTGAAAGATACAGTGCTCATCTGCCAGAATCGCCCTTTTCAACTCGATTTCGGCGCTTTTGATCCCAACAGCGATTCTCTTTCTTATGAGTTCTGCGATGCATATAGCTGTCCTTCCAATCCACCCGTGATCACCAATCCTCCGCCCCCAAACACTATCGGTTTTTTGAACTACGCATCTGGCTATTCAGGCATAAGGCCTTTGGGCCCCGGCGTAACCATCAACCCCAAAACAGGTCTTATTTCCGGGATTGCACCAACCGGCGGCAATTACGTTGTTTGTGTGTGTGTTAGTGAATGGCGCAACGGGCGCAGGCTTTCAACACACCGGAAAGATTTTAATGTGCAGATAGATGACCGGTGCGATTTTGCATCGGCGCAACTGAACACCACTTACACTAACTGCGACAACTATACGCAGGCGTTCCGCAACGAAGCGCCGCCTTCACCGCTGGTAACTTCCTGGTATTGGGATTTTGGCGTAACCGGTTCAACAAACGATACTTCTAATTCTCCTACTCCAAGTTTTACTTTTCCTGATACAGGCACTTATGTTGTGAAACTGGTGGTGAACAGGGGACAATCGTGTCCTGATTCAAGTACTTCACTGGTGAGAATTTATCCGGGCTTCTTCCCGGGCTTCACAGCGGAAGGCGCGTGCAAGGATTTTCCATTTAAGTTCACAGACACCAGCAAAACACGCTATGGAGCAATTACAGGGTGGAGCTGGGATTTTGGCGACGAAACTTCTATATCGGATATTTCGGATGAACCGGACCCATTGTGGAAATACGCCACAGCAGGCACAAAGGATGTGCGCTTCATAGTGCAGAGCACGAAAGGCTGTATTGATACGGTGCACACGGACCTTATTGTATACGACAAGCCGCCGATAACACTTCCTTTTAAAGACACGCTCATCTGCAGCATAGATACCTTGCAGCTGGCGGCTGCGGGACTGGGTAATTTCTCATGGAAACCTGGCTACAATATTCTTGCAGCCAATACTCCTAACCCGCTTGTATACCCGAAAATTACAACAAACTATATTGTAACGCTCGACGATCGCGGTTGTATTAACCAGGACACCATAAAAGTGCGTGTGGTTGATTTTGTAACGCTCGATGCAAAGCCAGACAGTACTATCTGTCTTACCGATAATGTTCAGCTAAATGCCGCCGGCGATGGCCTGCGCTTTACATGGACGCCTGCCGCAACCCTTGATGATCCAACCAAAAAGAATCCTTTCGCCAAACCAACCGGCCCAACCAGGTATACGGTGATAGCAAGAATAGGAAAATGCAGCACAACGGATTTTGTTGACATACGAACCGTACCTTACCCGCGTGCAAATGCAGGCCCTGATACTACCATTTGTTATGATGATACAGCCAGCCTGCACGCAAGCATAGTAGGTTCCAGTTTTAACTGGACACCCGCCAGCACGCTGCTGAACTCAGCTTCACTGAACCCCCTGGCCATTCCGCTAAAGCCTACCAATTATATTCTCAGCGTATTCGATACGCTTGGATGCCCCAAACCTTTCCGCGACACGATGCGCGTGTTTGTGCTGGACCAGATCTTTGCCTTTGCAGGAAGAGATACCGCGATAGTGATCGGACAGCCATTGAGCCTGAATGCAAGCGGCGCGGAATTTTTTACCTGGGCACCCCCATTTGGATTGAACCGGACGGATGTAAGCAATCCTACTGCGCTGCTCAACAGCAACATGACCTATTACCTGCGCGCCATCAACGAGCAGGGATGTTTCGATATAGATACCATCAACATCAAGGTATTTAAAACAAAGCCGGACATCTTTGTTCCGAATGCATTTACACCTGGTGCCCGGACCAATAATTTATTCCGCCCTGCTGCAACACCGGGCATCAGTACGCTCGATTACTTCCGGGTTTATAACCGCTGGGGACAGCTCGTCTTCAGCACCAGCGAGATCGGCCGCGGATGGGATGGCACCCTCGCAGGCAAACTGCAAAGCGCCGGCACCTATGTATGGATAGTGCAGGGCAAGGATTATACGGGCGAAACGGTGGGGAAGAAGGGAACTATGATATTGATCAGGTAGTTTATTGGTCTATTGGTTTATTAGTTTATTCGTTTATTTGTAAGCTTTCACATTTAAATTTTACGATTTAAATATTCAACGATTACCAATAAACCAATAGACCAATAAACTAATAAACCATGATCGTTCTCATCACAGGCGCTACCTCCGGCTTCGGCAAAGCATGTGCGGAAAAATTTGCAGCCAATGGCTATAACGTGATCATCAACGGACGAAGAACAGACCGGCTGGATGAATTGCAGCAACAACTTCAGCAACACAACATAAAAGTACTTTCGCTTCCATTTGATGTGCAGGATAAGCAATCAGTATTTAATGCAATAGAAAATCTGCCTGCCGAATGGCGGGCTATCGATGTGCTCATAAACAATGCAGGCCTTGCACTGGGCCGTGATTATTTTGAAGAAGCAGACCTGCAGGATTGGGAGACCATGCTCGACACCAATGTGAAAGGCCTGCTGTATGTATCAAAAGCGGTAGTGCCTTTGATGAAAGAAAATAAGAAAGGGCATATCATCAACATAGGGTCAACCGCGGGTAAAGAAGTGTATGAAAAGGGAAATGTTTACTGCGCTTCCAAGTATGCCGTCAACGCTATTTCGCAGGGCATGCGCATCGACCTGCTCAGGCACGGCATCAAGGTTACCCAGGTTAGTCCGGGTGCAGCAGAAACCGAGTTTTCCATGGTACGCTTTAAAGGCGATGCCGAAACGGCGGCCAGCGTTTATAAAGGCTTTCAACCCCTGGCAGCAGAAGATGTGGCGGATGTCGCGTTCTACTGCACCACACTCCCACCCCATGTTTGCATTAACGACCTGGTAATGACATCTACAGCCCAGGCGAACTCATTTTATTTTCAGAGAAGTTAGCGATGGTCAGGAAGTCATTAAGTCATTAAGTCATTGGTCAATAGGTCATTGGTCATTGAGCCCTTACGCAATAGCCAGTGACTTAATGACCCAATGACCTAATGACCAACGACCTGATGACCTCTTGACCGTAAATTTCCCCGCCCATTTTAAGTGATTCTTACTAATTGGCAATATTTTAGTAGCCAAAGCTTTACATTGTTGAACTGATTATATATTTTTGGTTTTATCAGTTCCAAAATTCTTTAAAAAACCGGGCGTTATGGGTAAGTTCCTATGTCAGATCAGTTTGATCATCATTCTTGCGTTCGCCGCTCAGCCTGCTATGTCTCAGCAGGTGATCCGCCAGCAGAGTTGCGATGTATCGCTTTACCAGCATCAGATCGATAGTTTGAAGAGCTTATTTGCCAACAATGGTTTTGCCCTTGTTCGCGAAGCTTCTATGACTATGGAAAGCGAATACGAAATGCCCATCATCCTGCAACTGGCGCAAGGCAGTCTTTACCATTTTGTTTTCATCGGCGAGCCTACTTCAAAATTGTATGAGG
>JBAVMD010000228.1:0-4621 GCA_049689695.1 Chitinophagaceae bacterium
AGGCTGGTCCAACCAGGATTGCCGGGATTGGCCAATACATTTCCATTCGCTTCCACATCAATTCTTCCTATAATATTTGAATTGATGATGGTTGGAAAGATGATCCGCTTTGCAGGGCGATAACCTACCGGCAATTGAAAGATCACTCCATTTACAGCGCCATTCATCACCAATCCCTCTATGTGTACAACGCCTCCTTTTCTCCTGAACCTTGCGCCCTGGTAAGTGGGATCGTTGTAATTAGCAAAGCCGTTCAGCAAAGTGGCGTTCGTCCAACCGGTATCATCCGGCAATGCAAGCACCACATTGCCGGTTTGCCCATTCACGCTTTGCACCGGTGACAATGCAGGGGCAAACGTTTCCACCGCCTTCTTTGCGCCTTCGGGTGTAACATAGCGGGTGGTGTCAGTACCGGCCGTTACTTCTGGAAGGGTTGCCTGCTCCACCACGCCTTTCTGCGAAGTGGTAGCATCCGGCAGGGTTGCCACAAAACTATCGTCTGTACGGTTTACAAAGCTGTCTATCAGGTCAACAAATTGCGATGCTTTCGGCCTGTCGCCTGCTTCAAAATAACTTTTAAGGTCTGCCCGGTTTTTTTCTGCCATGGTTAAACTTTTTATGCAATAATTAATTATGGCCTTACAATAAATGTTCCTTCAACGATCATATCATCTACCCCGCTGATGTCTTCCCAACTTGCTCCGCCGGGCACCACCAGAATATTCTCCTCTATGCTTTGCATGCCTGCGGTATTTTCAGCCACTACTTTAAACTTGTGGAATATCGCGTTACCATCCGCATCTTCAATGATAAGCTCATCAGACGCAAGGCCTGTATCTTCCAGCGGCAGATAGATCACAGGGTCATTGCTTTTAACCTCGTGTATCTTCATCCAGTTGCCGGTAGTGGTCATTTTATACACAAAGTATCTTCCATTGTACGTTGTTTTTTCCCAGCGCAGCATTACAGAATGAAATTCGTGCTGTGCATTCAGCGGCTCTGAAATATAAGTGAGCACAGGAGCAGTCGGGTTCTTTGCTTCCACTATCATGGTCGCCATCAGCTTCGACGGCTGCGAAGGGGCAAACTCAGTTACAATATTGCCATCCTTATCAGCGTATTCCACTTTGCGCAATGCAGTGATGCGGTAATACAATCCATCGCCGTAAGGCACCTCAGGTACATCTTCAAAAGCATCCTTCACCTGCCAGATCTCATTTCCGAGAACGCCTGCTGCTTCGAGATCAACGGTTTTTACAAGCGACATGGTGCGTACGGATTGCGCATCGATCTTACTGAATGCACGATAGATGTTCACTTTCTTTACATTCTGCTCAGGCGGATACTGATTCAGTTCGAGCTGAACAAATGGCGGCGTACGCAGGCGCAGATTTTCGAGCACGGGGATCACACGTTTTATTTCCGGTGCCTCCGGTGGGTTGGTGTTTACTAATTTCACCGGCCCCAGGAAAGGACTGAATTCGCTCATCTTCATCTGCGTATTCAATTCACGGACACCATAGAAATAAATATTCGATGAGGTTCCATCCAATGTAAAATCAGTGAACATGGTTTCATTACCTGGCCCGCCTGTTACTTTCATCATCGGCGCCATATCAAACTCTGCATCGTTGGGTGAAAGCACGTGGCCATCGCGGTTGCGTATCACCTGCTTTTTTGGTATCGGTTGATAAGTGCTGCCTTTAATGTATTGATAAACTACAGGCACCTCGGTAAGCGGCACAAAAGCATTGAAGATGGCTCCTCGTACAAAGTTGATGATCTTAATATTCCCTACTGCCAATGTTCCCGGCGTATCGGTGATCAGCGGCTGCCCTAACTTCTGCAGCACGCTGTTGGCCCAGTCAAAAAAAGCCTGCTTATCGGGATTAGGAAATTTATAATTGCCCGGCTGTGCAGGAGGGAACCCTCTGTAATCTCCCTCCGCCTGCAAGGTTGTAAAATCAAGGAAGTTCTGCCAGCGGTTGGTGAGAAAAGATTCATTGTTTCCACCGAACGGCGCAAGAGCAGCCCTGATTTCCTGAACAGTTGTTTGTTCATACAAGGCATTCAGCAATGCTTCGTCATTAGATCGATAGATAAGTACTCCATGCGGCTTGTGCGCATATTTTGTTTTGAAGGTATAGGTTGCGCGGCCAAAGAAATCGGGCCGTGTTGCATACAATGATCCCTGCGGTTGCTCGGGTGGCAAAGCATCTACCATCTCCTGCGCAAACATCAGTTGCGGTATGCTGATCCTAGACCTGTATAATTCTCCGCTTGGGTCTGTATTGTCCAGGTCAACGCTTCGCAATCCGAAAATGGAGTAATGCACACCTTCACCAGGTGCCGGCAATGTGTTCGCTTGTGTAAGACCGTAAGTAGTATTTGCATAGAGGTATACTTTGTAGCCGGGATAAAAATTCACTTGGATAGCAGCACCGGTTTGAATTTTATCATAGCCGGCGTCACTGCTGAAACCTGCGTCGTAAGCGTACAGCTTCAGCGTGGCGGGAGTGCCCGTATCGATCTTAATTACTTTCAAAACTTTGCGCGGTCCACTTGCATTCAGCGTGGTATGCACACGCACAATACCCTGGTACCATTCAACCGAAACACCACCTGCACTGTATTGCATGTGCTGCGCAAAACTGAAGCCGGTGAGTGAGATGCGGTACAAACCCTGGTGTGCATCGCCTGAACCATCAGGCAATGGTTCATCGATGGTTTCGATGATAGCGCTTCTCCATATACCACGTGTTTTTTCGAGACGCCGTTCATTGTTGCCATCGGCATCAGGAACATTGATCACTTCACGGTGAATGCTCCAGCCTGTGCCCACATTTACTTTGAACGAATGAGGATTCGGTGTTCCCCAGCTCGCAGGGCTCAGCATATTTTCTACAGCCATGAATAATCCTTCGGCCACAATTTCCGGCGACTGCAGGTTCTCTACATCGGGCGTAGGTATTTCATCGGTTACAATGCCATCGCTGATCTCTTTTTTGTACAAAGTAAAACTGGGGCCCGGCATAGATCCAACAGGCAGCATAATATCCTGGATGATGTATTTCTGATCGCCCATGATAAACACGCCGCCTAAATAATTGGCAACACTTGCAGGCGGTATGTCTGGCACCAGTATCTCTCCTGTACTTATAAGATTATAGTTACCTGTTTGAATAATAGATAGCAAAGGATTTGAAGGATGGTCCGCTACGGACAGCACTTTTCCCGACACATTTGCAGGCACCTGCTTCCTGAAAAATATTTCTACTCTGTCTGCGAATACTTCATCAACATCAGGATAAATAGTAGAAGGATCGGTTTCCAGTTGTGTATTGGTGAGGGTTGAATTTTGCGGCACCCTGTATTGCACGCCATCCTGGAAAGAATGATAATCGAATGTGAGCCTTATCAATGTATTATCCTGCCCTGTTGGAATAGCGTTCAACCTGTTCTGCTCTTCTAATGAAGTAAGCAATAAAGGATTTTCTTTTCGTACCAGCAGAGCATTAATGTTGTTTGGGGGTTGCAACGGGTTTACGGGCCTCAGATCTGTTTGTATCGTAAGCGTTACATTGCTCGATACTGCTCTTGAAAACCAGTTGATGCCATAAGAGCTGTAATAATGCAAACCGCTTACCTCCTGCCTGTGAACAAACAAAGGCATCTGCGGATCGGGCAGGCCGATGGGAATGGTTTCATTGTGTGGTGTTTCGCCAACAGGCACCGCGTTCTGATATTTAGGATCGTTGGGAAGTTCGGGTTTTTCCCAGATGCCGGTATCGGTATCGCCATTCCTTACTTTGCGGTATTCTACTCCTGCATACACCGGAAAAGTAAATGTGCTTGCATCAAATTGCCTGCTGCTGTAATAAAAAGGTTTGCTCGTCTGGTCTTCGGGCAGGTCTTCAGGATAGAGTGTAATATAACGCAGCTTGCCATCGTGCGAATAACCATCTGCCGCAGTAATGCTTACAGGTTCTTCGCTTTCTTCGGCCCAGAAAGCGCCTGGAACAAGTTCTTTAAGATCGATGGGCAGCGGCAGCCGCTGATCGGCAGTACCGGTAGGTAAGCTCATTGACAGATGATGAACATCACGCGGGCCATTTCCAAGGTCGCCTTTTGTATCATAAGCTGCAATGTATACGTACTGCCCCGTCATCACCGCGCTGCTTACATCCAGGTGGCCAAGGCCCAGCATGCGCGCAATGTGATAATCATAAGCTGCAACATTCAGCAGGTCCAGGTTGGATACTTCCATCCAATCATCCGGAGCTCCCGAGCCGCTGTCGAGCGG
This sequence comes from Chitinophagaceae bacterium, assembly GCA_049689695.1. GTDB lineage: Bacteria > Bacteroidota > Bacteroidia > Chitinophagales > Chitinophagaceae > DASPKM01. The sequence goes on from JBAVMD010000228.1 coordinate 4,304, forward strand.
AACGATCTCTGTTGCAGTAGGATTAGATGCAACATCACTCAACGCAATGTATTTGTCAACCACCATTTTTATATTGCGGTCCCACGGTGGCCGTGCGCCGTTCCACTTAGCTATGTAATTGGCGGTATTTACAAACGCATTATTGTTGAACCGCTGCCATTTCCTGTGTATGAGACCAGAAGATGATTCCAGCCGCTGCGCTGCAACGGTATCCTGCAGTGTAAGCGCAAATTCTCCTAAGAAAATCCAGCCTCCTTTCTTGTTGGCATTGAGGATAAAATCAGTATACAATTCAAAGCGTGCAACTGCTATTGCACA
>JBAVMD010000229.1:0-1955 GCA_049689695.1 Chitinophagaceae bacterium
TGTCAGCCCTGTTTTCTCTACCATGGGTGCCTTAAATTTGTCTTTCATCTGCTGCAGCATAGCTGCCTGATCGGCGCTAGGTTGTGGCTGTGTCTTAGGTTGTGCCTGATTGCTAGCACCTTGTGCATAGGTGGCAGATGAGATTATTGCACCGAAGATTAAGGTCAGAAATAAAAACTTCTTCATATAAAATGATTTTATTGTGAAGTAGAAAGTTATCTCATCCTTGTATTAATGAAGATTAATAAATATTAATGAAGATGATAACTGTATGAGTGGCATTTAACCCGATTCATCTCCTTGGCTAAGCTGATAAAAGAATTCTGGTGTGGCGGATTTTTACATACTCATAAGCCATTGTTGCTGACTGTATCAAATCGATACATCAGGTGTACCAAAATCGAACAGATTTTAATAAACAGCTGTATAAAATATTAATTATTAATTAGTTATAGTTTGGAGCCTACTTTGGCAATAGAATTGAGAGGGAGCTCCCCTTCAGTATTTGGTCTATTTTTCACTAAAATGAACACCTAAGTCATGATAAAGAACAATATAAAAATCGCTATACGGATACTCTGGAAAAACAAACTTTTTTCATTAGTCAATATTCTGAGCTTGTCACTGAGTATGGCAGTTGGTGTTATGCTTTTTACAGGCATAAAAGCAACTTTCGATACAGACCATTTTCATCCAAAATTAAATCAGATAGTACGGATACTCACCCAGGAAACAAAGGGTTCGGAACGAACGAAATGGGCGACAGCTCCATTGCCTTTGGCAACTCAATTGGAAAGCGTCTCCTTTGTTGAAAAAGCGGTAAAAGTACGTCTGGCAGGAAAACATTATTTGCAAACCGACGGAGGTGATATACCTATTGACATAAAATTTTCAGAGCCTTCTTTTTTTGATGTTTTTGGCTTTAAATTGTTGTCAGGTAATGCACAAAGCCTTACGAATAGTTCTACCACCATTTTTTTAACTGAAAAAACAGCAAAGAAAATATTTGGAAACACTAATGCTTTAGGACAAACAGTTCAATTTGAAAAGCTAGGTTCTTATACCGTTGAGGGAATTATCCAGGACCCGCCTTTACAAACACATCTACCCATTGAGGCAATGTTATCTGTTAATTCTGCTGAAATGCTGGAAAAAAAAGGAGCAATAAGTAATATTTCCCAAAATTGGGGAGACTTCAAGAGTTCAGCAATTTACGCACGTTTAAAATCAGAAGATAATTTAAAGCAGCTCAGTACAACGCTCCAAAACTATGATCGCAAATTGGATAAGAGCAATCTTCAATTTTTGGCACAACCCATAGAAGATATTACCCCTACAAACAGTGACATTAAAAATGACCCCAATGGGGGCATCGGTTGGAAGGACATAAAAACGCAGCTACTTTTAATTCTATCCTTAACCCTGTTATCGGCTTTCAACTATATCAGTTTGTCATTGGCGCGTGCCTTCTCCCGAGCGAAGGAAGTAGGTATTCGCAAAACGATAGGCGCAACAAGAGGACAGGTTATTGGTCAATTTTTAATGGAAGCGATCCTTATTTCCATACTTGCTTTGTTGTTTACAGTTCCATGTGTTGGTATTTTAATATACTATGTACCAGATATGAACGATGTGGCTTTTTCCTGGGATCCAATCTTAATTTTAGCCCTTTTAATATACGCAGTTATCACGGGTTTAGTCGCAGGGGCATTTCCGTCACGGCTATTGTCAGCGTTTCAGCCCATACAGATTTTGCGTAAAATGAAGAATATAAAGCTGTTCCGCGGTGTTGCTATTTACAAAGTTTTGATCATCGTACAATTTTCAGTGACCATCATGCTTATGATATTGGTTGTCATAATAGCCGATTATGATAGAAAAAACAATGCAATCATTAGCTCAACTGTGTCACCCAACGTTCTGACACTTGATTTAAAAGGTGAACAATATAAAAA
>JBAVMD010000230.1:0-14693 GCA_049689695.1 Chitinophagaceae bacterium
CAGGCCTGTACACTTCAAGATTCTCTTTAGCTGTAAGATGACCATACAATGAAGGGGATTCGATGAGCGATCCTGTTTTTTTAAGGATACCAACTCTGTTGGAATGCAAGTGCTGACCAAAGATCTCGATCTCGCCCTGCTGGTTATTCAATAGGCCAAGCAGCAAACTTAATGTGGTAGTCTTACCTGAACCATTCGGGCCGAGAAAGCCATATATGCTTCCACGTTCCACCTGCAGGTTAATATTGTTTAAGGTCTTTACGCCTTTTGAATAATGATAAGTAAGGCCGGAAGTTTTTATGATCATGATTGGGTTGATTTGGTTTGGGGAGTGGCTAGTGGGGAGTAGGGAGTGGCAAGTAGGGAAATACAAGAATGTTTTCCTTCCCACTTGCCACTCCCTACTTCCCACTAGCCATCCTAATTAATTGCTCTCAATCCTCTCCTGCTCTTCATTCACGCTGCCCGCTGTTCTCTTAACCGGGGCAATCTTTTTTCCTTTGCTGAAGCGATAGGTAAATCCAAGAGACACTATTCTTGAATCGGTCATTTCTCTGAAATTGAAATCAACATTTCCATACCTGCTTGCGCCCCTGAATTTCTGTGTGTAGAATATATCACGTACAAACAAACGGATGGTGCCATTATTCTTCATCACCTGCTGACTGAACCCAACTCCTACAAAACCAATTGGTCTCGCTTTCATTACACCTTCGTACCAGCCATTGCGCAACCTGCCGTTTAATTCTGCGGTAAGTGTTTTGTTGAGCTTGAACTGTTGTGTTCCCGTCAGGATAAAACTGGTGGCTTCCCGGTCAAGGGAGGCTTTGTTCAGCGCACCTTTAAACTTGTTGTTAAACACATTGATGTTGATGTTGCTCGTCCACCATTTGTTGATGGGCGTACTGGCGCTCACAGCAATTCCAATTTGCTGAAGCGATGCAATATTCACCGGCATGGAATAAGCTTCCTGCCCCCTTTGATCGATAACCTCATCAAAGATGTCTGCCGTGTAGCTATAGTTGATGGTAGTGGTGATCATATTGCGCCATGAATGTGCGATCTCCACATTGTCACTCACCTGCGGCCCGAGGTTGGGATTGCCCTTGCTGTAAGTATAGCGGTCTATAAATTTGATAAAAGGATTCAGGCTTTGGTAACCAGGACGACGCACCCTTCTTCCGTAATTCACCAGTATATTGTTCTTAGCATTCGCCTTGTACTGGAAATAAGCGGTCGGAAACAGTTGTGTATAGTGCCTCGAAAACTTTTCGCCGGTATTCAACACCAGGCCATTGGCATTGGTATTCTCCAGCCGCAATCCAAATTGTGCGCTCAGCTTTTTAGATAACGATGTGCTTAAGTTTGCATAGGCGGCATTAATATTCTCTTCGTATTTAAAGTGGTTGCTGCGGCCATAGTCGTGCACTGCATTTCCATTCTGAATGCTGTCGTAAGCCGCATTGTTATCTGTTCTTACGAGGCTGCTTTTTATGCCGGCCTCAAACCTTGAAGTTTTGTTCAGTGGATGTAAATAATCGAGCCTGCCACTGTAAATTTTTATATCCTGAGGAAGCTTTCCAAGCAAGGTGTCAGCCTTCACTAATGGATCGCCCATTTCATCAAAGTAAGAATTGATCATGAACTGCCTGGTAGTGGAGCCATAAGATGTAAAGTCGACATCAGATGTTAGCTCCTTTCCTTTTTTGTCGAGCAGCGTGCGGAAGTTGAGGTTGGTGTTAAAGTTTTTCCAGTGCATATCATTATCAACTGTTGCGTTGGTAATGCGCTCGAGCTCTTTTGCCGGGGTGAAAATGCTGGTTACGCCTTTGTTGTGCATTTCAGCAGGATTGTATGCCGCATTCAAAACAATACCCACCGTAGTTCTCTTGCTTACAAAATAATCCATGCCCAGCTTAGCGTTATAAGAATTTCCATTCATGATCCTGTTTGCCTTCTGATCGAAAAAATTCTCTAATGCATCTGTATTGGCGTTAATGATATTCCGCTTGATCTGCAGGTTCGAAAAACTGCTCCGGTAACCATGGCTCAGGTTAGTGAACAGGTTTACTTTATTGCTTCTGCGGTTGAAGTTGAAGCCTTCATTTGTTTTTGGATATTTTCCCTGCAGGTAGCTCACTGTAGCTGAACCATTGGAGCCGGCTGTCAGTATCTTTTTTGTTTTGATATTGATAACACCTGCCGTTCCCGATGCATCGTAACGTGCAGGCGGGTTGGTCATGATCTCTACCTGGTCCATCTGGCTGGAGCTCATGTTGCGTAACAAATTAGCCAGGTCGGGCCCGCTTAATTGCGTTGGGCGGCCATCAACCAATACCAGCACACCTTCTTTACCTTTTAAACTGATGTTACCTTCCCTGTCAACCGTGATGCCCGGTGAATTCTCCAGTACATCAAGGGCAGTGGTGCCTGTGTTGCTCACCAGAGCTTCCACGTTTACGATGGTACGGTCGATCTTTTGTTCTATTAAAGGACGCTTGCCTGTTACCGTAACCGTGGCCAGTTCTTTAGAGGCAGGGCGTGCCGGCACAGAATCTTTTTTAGGGGTTTGCTGCGCCTGGGCAGCTGTAATTCCAAGAATAAATGAGGCGAAAAAAATAAATTGTTTCATATAAGTTTCAATGTTGTAGTTCCTGCAATGATTAACAGGGGGCAAGATTAGCCAACAAACTTCTACGCATGGAACTTATGTGTCAGAACCCTTTTACCATGTGACAGAAACCCCGTAAATAAAGCTGTAGCATTTAAGTTCGCGGACATTTTGCATTTCTGTTTAAAGCAGGGGAATTCGACACATCTTATGGCAGTTTCGTCACTTCCTGTCGTTCCGGGAGAGCGTATAAAGTATTATTGCATTTTATAATAAGATGATGATAGACTTTCTTAAGAAGCAGTCGACCTTTACAAAAATTGAGTTCTGGGCATTTACCACACTGGTTGTTTTTGTGATGTTCTTTTTTATTACCGACGGCCTTGATGGACCCAGTGCAATGGCAGACGCGCCCAACAAGCCTTATTTTGAAAAGGCCAATATTCCATATTCTTATTACACTCATTTTTTCATACCTCAGCTCATTCATAACATCGTGCTGTTCATTGCTTTTTTTAGCATGAACTTCCTCATCATACCAAAACTTGTAAAGCGGGAGGCGGTGCTGAAGAACATCGTCCTGATAGTTTTGATCTTCGTGGCCTGTGGCGTGATATCAGGTATTGTAAATACTTATTTAAAAGCTTACATGTACACCAACGCAAGCAAAGACGAAACGGACCAGATCATATTCCGGGACAGTTTTGACTATTCGCTGAGCTTGTTTGCCGTTTTACTGATCTATACCTCCATAAAATATGCAGGCTTGTTCCTGCTATCTAAAATTGATGCTATCCATAAAAGGTTCAGCTATATAACGCGGGAAGCCATTGTGGCAAGTATTATATGGCTGGTCATGCTGCTGCTGCTTTGGATAGGAGGAGGAGAAACATCATTCACTTTATCGTGGATAACACTGATACCCTATGCCATTTTTTTATATTCGATTTCCTTTCACAGGATCATTCCTAAATCGCTCACCAAAAAGCACGCTTTTCTTTCTTACCTGTTCAGAACCGCTTTAACAATAGCGCTGTTATTTTTTCCGGTGCTGATGCTTTTAATGTTATTTATGCGCAATGAGGGCCTGGCATTCAATGTGAGTTTTTTCAATACGGTGTTTCAGTTCTTTGTAACTGTGCCATTGACATGGTTACTTTACAAACGCAGGCAGAGAGGAAATGAAGAAGTGATTGTGCTGGAAAAAGAATTGAAAAAGTCTACTGCCAATATCGATTTCCTGCGCTCGCAGATCAACCCGCATTTTCTTTTCAATATTTTAAATACGCTTTACGGCACGGCCATACAGGAAAAAGCAGAACGCACCAGCGAAGGAATAGAAAGGCTGGGAGATATGATGCGCTTTATGCTGCAGGAGAACATGCAGGATAAGATATCGCTGTCGCGGGAAATTGATTACCTGAATAATTATATCGGCCTGCAAAAGTTGCGTACGGATACCAATCCCATTGTGCAGATACAGACGCAGATAGAATCGCGGGAAACTTTGTTCCAGATCGCACCCATGCTGTTAATTCCTTTTGTAGAAAACGCCTTTAAGCATGGCATCAGTTTCAGGGAAGCTTCTCATATAAAAGTTACGCTGGAAATTAAAAATAATACGCTTTATTTTGATGTGTATAACAGCAAACACGCAAGGCCGGATAATGACCCGGAGAAAGATAAGAGTGGTATTGGCCTGGAAAATGTAAGGCAGCGTTTAAACCTGTTGTATCCTGGCAGGCATGAACTGATCATACGTGACACTACCAGGGAGTTCTTTGTTCACCTTACTATTCAATTGACCTGATCTTAAATTTTTGAATGAAAGCAATTGCCATAGACGATGAGCCTATAGCTTTGGAAATTATTAAGTCGCACGCGGCGAAAGTTCCTTTTCTTGATCTGAAGGCTACTTTTACAGATGCTTTTAAGGCCCTGGAATACCTGCAGAAAGAAAGCGTGGACCTTATTTTCCTCGACATAAAAATGCCGGATATTTCGGGCATTGATTTTTTCAACAGCCTGAGCAAAAAACCGCTGGTGATATTCACCACCGCTTACACTGAACATGCTGTAACAAGCTTTGAGTTGGATGCGGTTGATTATCTTCTTAAACCATTCTCCTTGTCGCGCTTTCTCAAAGGCTGCAATAAGGCATTTGAGTTGTATAATTTCCGGAACGATTCACAAAAGGCCGATCATCTTTATGTAAAAACAGGTTATGAACAGGTAAAAGTTTTGTTCGATGATATCCTGTACCTGGAAGCAACCGGCAACTATGTAAATTTTGTTTTAAAAGATAATACCACCCTGCTTTCGCGCAGCACTTTCACGGAGGCAGTGAATCAACTGCCCGCTGATAAATTTACGAGAATACACCGGTCGTATCTTATAGCGATCAATAAGGTAGATAAAGTAGAGAAGCACCAGGTGACTATAGGCAAGCTAAAAATTCCGGTGGGTGAAGCTTATGGACAAAACCTTAGTGCCATTATCAGTAAATAATCATTCAATACAAGAGGCTAACGAACATGAAATATCCTTTTGTAAACCTTTATTTTCCTATCGGCGCTATCGTGTGAAAGGTCTTTATCGAACAACCGCTGCAGGTTATTCCCTGCGAGGTCTTCCAGCTTCGGTTCAACTTCTACAGTATATTCCCCGCTAACCCATGCGTTTGACGGAGTAAAAAGCAGGACGGTTTCGTTGCGGTCAGTGACTATCTCTCCGCTTAGAACATTTCCCGCACTGTCAATAATGCTCACAGCGTTTTTCAGCACCAGATAATCAAGGGCTTCATGCAGTTCGATCTTAAGTGCGTCAGTAGTTCCAGATCTTGGCGAATGTATTGTCCATAGCTGGGGATCAGGAGACTGGTTATCGCGTACTGTAACACAGAAATGCTTACGATAGCCTGATGCAAGTTCAGCGCCTTCAGCATCCATCCAACCTGGCTTTACCAATACTTCATAATGATTACCTGTTTGCAATGGAGAACCCATTGCTTTATTGGGTTGCAGGTCGCGTTTGGTCCTGCCCGGATCAAGCCAGATGGTAAGAATAGTTCTCTCCTTGTTCCATAGCTCGGGTTGCAGATCAAGAAAGACTGATGAAAGCGTATCCTTTTCATTTCTGATCACGACAATATTTTCCAATGCATCTCCTTCCTGCATCGGTTTAGAAAACACGATGTACATTTTGAGAAGATTCACCGGCAGTGAATCGCCGGTAGGATAAATGGCAACAATTTTAGGATTTTCACGTGTGCTGTCTTCCAATATTTCAATTTCTTTCAGCAGCCTGTCTCTCCATATCAATTTATATTTCAATCCACGGGTAAAAGCTATCAGCGGCCTGAATACAACGGAATCATTCTGAACTTCGTAATCTCCCAGTATAGAAGCATTGCTGTTCATCAACTGAACGTGCAGCAATTGATTGATTGAATCTTTCTGAAAGCCCGGCAACATCGTTTGCGGAATCACAAGACCGACCGCTTTACGGCCCTCCCATTGAATGGTAACGCTTTTGTCTTGCGCAGTTTCTGCGCACCCCGCAACAATTAAAAAAACCAGGCTCCAGACGAACCGGAACCTGGCCTTACTGATATTCATAGACTTGTTAGCGACAATCATATCCAACGGTCGGCGCGGGCTATCCAAAGATCGAGGTCACCGTTTGCACGGCGTTGCAACACCACTACCTGTGCATCATCCAGCTTATCCATCTGCAACACATTCACGGTTGGTAATGATATAAAGTTTACACCAGCTGTAGCATAGCTTTCTTTGATGGGCTCTGTAAGCGCACCAGCATACGATTCGATGTGCTTATAATTAATGCGCATCACCGGGCGGTTGCTATTGGCCATAAACAAATAAGAAACACCATCTTTCTTCAGTGTTACCATATCAATGGGAGAATTTCCGGCCCCGAATTCCGCAACTGTTCTTCCTTTAACATGTTTGCCCGGTTGTAATTCATCCAGCGGGAACAACACCAACGGCGTGCAGGTATAACTGGCCACTAAATATTTTTTTCCGTTCAGCTCTGCAGTGGTAAAAGTTCTTATCGGTGCATTGGTTTCATATTTTCCATGTGCTGCATGAAAGATCTCCAGTGAAGATTGCTCCTGTTTGCTTCCAAACGGAAAAGGGATCTTTCTGAAGGTAGATGCAAATTCCTGGTTGGATATTCCACTCAGCATCACGCTTCCATCGGAATAATTAAGATCAGAGATCGATTGGTCACGAACGGGGCGGCCATTCCTGTCTTTTACATCTGCACCCGGAACGTTTGCGATAGACACTTCGCTAAACATCACATCCTTCACATCCACTGCCTGTAATTTATCGCCATCAAGCGAAAGCAATACCGGTTTGCCGTCGTTGGCCTGCACGGCGAAATATATTTTTTTAGAAAGTGGGTTAACAGCTATGTCCTGTATGCGTATGCTCTTAGCTTCTGTGCCAAGTACGGCTGCAATTTTCTGGTCGATGTTTTTGACCTCCACTGCGGTAGCCTTCTCCACCATGGTCTTGTCTTTCGTATCGATGGCGAATACTGCGCCTGCTTTTGAATCTCCAACGAACAGGATACCGTCCGGCCCAAAAGCAATTGCGCTGATGGATTGCATGTCGGGACTGCCCATTTTCAATCCATACATGTTATTGCCCGAACGTGTAGCCGCTACCAGCAGACCCAATGCTGCCAGAACGATGCCGAAGGAAAAGAGCTTTTTCATAACCACGAAGTTTAATAGATGATAAGAAGGTAAGGGTATGTAATTTAAAAAAAATCAGGCGTAACCCGGAATTTTTCTTCCCGGAGATGTGCGGGGTGCAGACAGGCAATTTGCTTAATTTTATTTAGAAATCATTTGTTGCATGAAAATAGCATTGCTCCTTTTATTCTTCTTTCCCGAACTGTTTTTGCAGTCGGCAACGGCACAAAAAACCAAAAAACCTGCCACGTCCAAAGCTGGTTTTTCAAATCCATTAAATGTGCAATTTGGCGACCCCTACGTATTGTACACAGATGGCACGTATTACATGTACGGTACCGGTGGGGGAGCTGATAAAGGGTTTGCAGCCTATTCATCAAAAGACCTTGTAAACTGGAAACCCGAAGGGCAGGTATATTTTCACAACAATAAAAATGGCTGGAGCGATCCAAATGCCGGGTGGGGCGGCGCTTATTGGGCTCCTGAAGTTTATGAAGTCAAAGGGAAGTTCTACCTATTTTACAGTGCACAATGGAAAGTAAATCCTACCAATGAATTGGAGAATTTTAAAATTGGTGTAGCGGTTGCAGACAAACCTACCGGGCCTTTTATTGATATGGATAACAAACCCATTTTTGATCCCGGATATCCCATTATTGATGCCAATGTTTTTTTTGATACAGATGGTAAGGCCTATTTGTATTACTCGCGTGCCTGCTACAAACATCCGGTAGAAAGCGAGATAGCAGATCTCGCCAGGAAAAAAAATTGGTTCAAGGAAATTGAGGAGAGTTGGGTGTATGGTATTGAACTCAATCCTGATTTTTCCGGCGTCATTAGCGAACCTGTTTTATTGCTTCGCCCTCCCACTCGCCTTAGCGATAAACAGTCTGCGTGGGAAAGCCGGTCCGTTACAGCCAGGGAAGTAAACCGCCGCTGGACGGAAGGCTCCGTTACCTTTAAAAAAGATAACATTTATTACATCATGTATTCAGCTAATCATTTTGGCGGTCAGCACTATGCTATTGGTTACGCTACGTCAACTTCGCCTTTAGGCCCATTCAAAAAGGCTGACAATAATCCTGTTTTGCAAAAAAATACTTCCAAAGGAGGCGCTGTTACAGGCACGGGGCACAATAGCATAGCATTTTCGCCGGATGGCAAGGAGATGTTCTGCGTCTATCATGGAAGAACGGCTAAGACCGGGAACGAGCGGGTTGTTTTTATTGACCGCATGCAGGTGAAAAACGGAAGAATAATCATTTTCGGGCCTACCACAACACCGCAACCTCTTCCTTCAGGCGTAACACAACAAATTGATTTTACTTTTTCTGTCCATTCACCACAAACTGGTATTTGCCTGACCCTGTTCTTACTTCTACAAAACCATTGTCGCCTGCTTTTGCCTGCAAATCTTTTTGAAGACTTATCTTCTTTCCACTCTCAGTAACATCATCTGCATTTGCTGCCGGAATAAATATGGTGGCCGTGGTATTGGCCGGAACTTCCACATCAAAAACAATGTTGCCATCCGCATCCTTTTTCCAGCCGGAACTCAGTTTACCATAATAGGTTTGCAGCGTAGCCGAGGCGTGTGTCAAGCCGCCACCTGGCCGCGGCCTGATGATGATCTTTTTGTATCCTGGAGAATCCTCATCGTTATTCAAACCAGTAATGTTGCGGTACATCCAATCGCCAATGGCCCCATAAGCGTAATGGTTGAACGAATTCATGGTAGGTGTTTGAAATGTACTGTCAGGCTTAATGCCATCCCATCTTTCCCAAATAGTAGTAGCGCCCATTTTTACGGGATAGAGCCATGAGGGATATGTATCCTGCAACAACAGTTTATACGCAACTGAGTCCTGGCCAAAGCGTGAAAGCACATGGCATAAATAAGGAGTGCCCAAAAAACCCGTGGTCAAATGATAGCCGTAACTTTTAATGTTGTCTACCAGGCGCAGTGCGCTTTGCGCCCTGAGCGATTCCGGCAGCATATCAAAGTTCAATGCAAGCACATAAGCAGTCTGCGTGCCTGACACCAACCGGCCCGTAGGTGTTACGTACTCTTTGATAAATGCATCTTTGATCTTTTGCAACAGGGTTTTATAATTATTTACATCTTCTGCTTTTCCTAAAACTCCTGCGGCTTTGATGAGCAGTTGCGTTGAGTGCGCATAAAAGCATTGTGCGATTAAATATTTATCTGTTACCGCGGCGCGACCATCATTATCATCAAACGGGCGGTAAAATAACCAATCACCAAAATGAAAACCTTTATTCCACAGATCATTCGTACTGTTCATGGTCATGTAGCCTACCCATGCTTTCATGGTATTGTATTGCTGCTCCAGGATTTTTTTATCGCCATACGCCACATACATGTCCCACGGAATAATGGTGGCTGCGTCGGCCCAGCCTGCAGAACCACCGCTGTTGGCGCCTAATACATTTGGAACAACAAAGGGTACGCTGCCATTGGGCTGCTGGTCTGCCGTTATATCTTTCAGCCATTTTGCAAAAAAGCTGTTCACGTTCCTGTTAAAGGCGGCTGTGCGTGCAAATACCTGCGCATCGCCTGTCCAGCCCAGTCGTTCATCACGTTGCGGACAATCAGTAGGAACGTCGAGGAAATTTCCATTTTGCCCCCACTGAATGTTGTGCTGCAGTTGATTGATCATGGGGTTAGAGCAGGTAAAATTTCCGGCCTGCTCCATATCAGAGTACAAAGCAACTGCAGTAAAATTTTCGGGTTTTATTTCTCCGGGATAGCCTTCAATTTTTATATAGCGAAATCCATAAAAAGTAAAATGCGGTTCGAAACTTTCTTCGGGTTGACCCTTCAAAATATAAATGCCCTGCGCTTTGGCGGCACGCAGGTTGTCTGTATAAAAGTTGCCATCTTTATCCAGTACTTCAGTATGTGAAATAGTAATGGAATCGCCGGACTTACCTTTTGCTTTTACAATTATCCACCCAACTAAATTCTGTCCGAAGTCAATTACTTTCTCTCCCCTGGGTGTTGTAAGAATTTTTACCGGCTTGAACGTTTCCTGTTTTTTGATCGGTTCATTTTCTGTGGCAACCAGAACAGATTTGCTGTGATCTTTTATGCTTACGCCGCTCCAGGCAGCATCGTTATATCCGGCCAATTGCCAACCTGTTTTTTCTTTGCGCGCGTCGATGGTTTCACCATGATAAATTTCGACGCTTACAATGCTGCCTGTGGATGATTTCCAGGAATCATCAGACAGAATTGATTCCATGCTTCCATCAGTATAAGTAATATCAATCTGCATCAGCAAGGCAAGATATTTTCCATAGATATTTTTATTGTCCTGCCAGGCCAGGTATCCCCTGTACCAGCCATTCCCGAGCATAACACCAATAGCATTGCTGCCGGAGTTTACTAAACCGGTAACATCATATACCTGGTATTGCAAACGCTTGTTGTAGCTCGTCCATCCCGGCGTTAAATAACTGTCGCCGATCTTTTTTCCATTGATAGCAGCTTCGTACAAACCATGTGCTGTTATATATGCAGTAGCGGAGCGTATCTTTTTAGCAGCCTTGAATTCTTTCCTGAACAACTGTGCAGGCCTGCGAACTGAATCTTCCACAAAACCAATTTCAATCCATTTTGCTTTCCAGTCAGCCGGTGATAAACCCATTTGCCAGAATGCAGGCTCGCTCCAATTGGAAGCACTACCCTGGTTATCCCAAGCCCTTACTTGCCAGTAATATATTTTCCCGGCTTGTAAAGGCTTGCCTTTATATGTAACGTGAACAGATGAATCGGAAGCAACTTTGCCGCTCGACCATTGCAGGTTGCTGCCTTTACCAAGCGCATTCTTATCGGTTGCAACTCTTACTTCATAAGCGGTTTGCAGCACATTGCGTTTGTCAGATACCAACTGCCAGCTAAAGCGTGGCGAAGCAACATCTACTCCCATTGGATTGGAGCGGTTCTCTACCAGCAGATTTTGTACAGGCAATTGCGCCATCGCTGTTATATGCAGCAACAAGCCGGAAAGGAATAACCATTTTTTCATTGAGGTATCGTTTAGGTTTAATTTTTATCATTAAACTTCACTTGTTTTTTTTCTCCTGAGGTTAATATGAGCCCCACCGCATTTTCTGTTTTCGAATAACTCATTTGCTTCACAGGTACCAGTTCGTCAGCCGTCCATTTTTCACCAGACTTTTTCCAAAGCATCAGCGTGCAATATATCTCGCCCTGCCCTGCCGCCGGAAGATATTTATCTGTAACATTCAGCACCGCACTGGATTCAGCCACAGGGTGCAATCCTTTTGAACGTATCACTTCCATTCCATCCCATCCGCTCATCGATACCAGTGCAAGCTGGTACACTCCGTTATCTATGATCTGCACCTCGCGACCTTTTACTTTTTTCTTTTGATGTCTGATATATCCCTTCACATTTGGCAGCGAGTAATGACCCAGGCGCAGGCGAATGGAGTCAGCAACTTCAATCCTGTCAATGCGAATGATGCCATTTGCTACGGGAAAATCGGCGAGGCTGAGCTTTATCTTTTCATTCGTTTCCAGCACCGCATCACGGTAGTAAATTCCATCTTCAAACCTTTTGAATGTGTACAACCGCAATGGTTCCCATTCTCCTTTCTGGTTCCGGATAACATAATTCATAGAAACTTCCCCATCGGTTCCGTCGGCCTGCCAGGGAAATGCGCTGTTGTAAGCAAGGCGGTTATAATTCTCGCTGCTGCGGAATGGCTCTCCGGCGCCAATTGCTTTTACATGGCACCAGGCCCTTACTTCCGATGCGCCGATATCGGGATAGTCAGTAATAAGGATGTTTGAACCTTCCTGGAATTTATTATACGCTTTCCCTTTGGCAAGCTCTTTCTCCCATGCGCCTTCATTTTCTTTTGCAGTCCAGAATGGATTGGATGCTGGCACCATTAATCCAAGAAAGGCTTTCGCCATCCAGAAAGCGCTTCCGCGACAACTGTAAGATTGAACCGCAGGTTCAAAAGGCCCGTAAAACCCGAGTGTAGGAATATTGTCTTGTAGAAAGTCAGGGTTTTTCAGGAACTGCAGCAGCACGCCGGAAGATATTCTACGCATCCATCCGTAATTGATAGATGGATCGTTTTCCAATCCCATTAACGGGAACGGAATTACAGATGCAAAGCGATAGCTCATGCTTCTTCCCCACATGATCATTTCACCTTTGCGGCTGAACATATAAGGATAGCTGTTCTTTACCTCCTTAAAATTGTTCATGAACCTTTGCGCGTATTGAGGATAATATTTTTTACCGAAAAACTCAGCCCACACTGCGCCGTACATCTGAAAGGCCCACATGCTGTAATAATCGTAAGCAGGAGCATCGTTATACCATCCGTTGCCACGATAATGCGCCAGGCTTTTATCAAGATATTCTACCAGCAGCTTTTCATTCACCGTGTAGCCTTTCATTTTAAAAAAGCTAAGCACAAATATGTTGAAGAATTTCCAGTTTGAACCTATAGTGGGACCATCGCCATAACTTAGCATGGTGGCTGCCAGTGTATCTTTCTGCGCTTGCGGAAGCGGGTCCCAGATCACTTCGGGCACAAGAAACAATGATAAGGAAAGCGCACCAAATTCAACCAGTACCTGGCTCGGGCCTCCATTGGGCGCACGCTTCCTGATATAACCGGGACTCGTGGAATCGATCAGCTTACCGATCTGGTAACGATAATATTCTGCAACCTTCATGTTGTTGATCACCAGCGAAGGATCGTCTTTTAATAATGAAGCAGCAACAAAAAATGTCCGGCACAATCCTTCCAGCTTTTCAGCAGGTACCTGCGCTTCATTTCGCGGGTAACTTTTGCCGGGCTGCTTTGGAAATTTCATAGGATCGTCCATCGTCTTTATATAACTGAACGCTCCTTCCAATAAATATAAGGCCGCATCTTTCCAATGCTTTCTCGTCATCCCCGTATAGGGACTTAATGTATGATCCGGGTTATTTACGGTAAATACTTTTTGCGGCTGCCTGCTTTGCTGAGCATACCCCATGTGAACGCTGCTTGCTACTACCAACAGTGCAGGTAATATTTTCTTCATAGCTCTCTGCCTACCGGGTACAACAGGTACCGGTCGTCATAAAATTTTGTTTTGCTGTAAAACCAGCTAAGGATGGCATTCGGGTCTTTGGCAAAAGCTGTGTCACTTGTTTTCTTCAGCTCAAATTCTTTTTGCAGTGCGGGGTCTTGTTCCAGCATTTTTTTCGCCATGGGTTCCATTACATACGCTTCAATATATTCTGTGCGTTGAAAAATGGGAAGAAAAAATCCCCAGCTGAACCAGGAGTCTTTTGAACCGGGTTCCAGCAGCAGCATGGCAAGATTACCCAATGGCTGATCGGTTGAAATATAAACAGAACCTGCAGGGAATAACTGTTTGCGGGTTTCTGATTTTGTGCTTGCACTCACCTGCATGTGCCCTTCAAAGGGCTGCATGTTTTGATTGTCATCTCCAAACTTATACTCAGCGATGCGGTACATCTCAACAGTTACTTCACGGGCCTGGGCTATCGTGGTCATTTTAATGCCATGCATTTTCAATCTTGCAATTATTTCATCGCAGGATGCAGGTACCCAATATCCTTTCGGGCGGGAAACTATATCAGCTGGTTCTGTTCCTTCATAATCAGCAATTGTCATTGTTACCGGTTTCCCAAGCCATTCTATATAATCCCCATTGGTAATGGTTGACTTGCGTATAACCGATGTTACCGCTGCAAGACGTATACTGTCAGCAACCTGCGGCACTTTAAACGACATAGGAAGCTTCGACATTCTCACTGCCTTATCTTTTTCAGTGATCTGCTTTAACGACCCTCCTGCCGTTGCGAGAATTTTTAAAGTGCTTTCCAGCAACACATAAGTGCCCAACACTCTTTGCTTATAAGGTTTCAATGAATGGTTTTCTACCAGTATGGAAGCCAGATGCCTCGAGTCGCCATAACTGTCAGAAAACCTGGGACCGCCCAGTGTTGCAAGGTTGCCCTGCGAAAAATCCCGGTCATTGGCTGCAACCAGTAAAGGTCCCGGTATATGACCGTTTGCTGCCAATTCTTTATCGGTAAAAGTTTTGTGAATGGTTTCCAGCCAACTGCGAATGCCGGATGAATAACCCTGTTTACCCAAACCGCCAAACGTGACATCATATTGGTAATCGGCGCCATCCGTTACATGAATATCCATGTATAAAGCAGGGTCGTATTCATTAATTACATTCACCACTGCCCTTACTTCCCTGGTATCGAGTTTTGCGTAATCACGGTTGAGGTTTAAATTCTGTGCATTGGTCCTCCATCC
>JBAVMD010000231.1:0-3625 GCA_049689695.1 Chitinophagaceae bacterium
GGCTTGCGGGTAATAGGCTTATCAGGAAACACACGGATCCACACATTACCTTCCCTCTTCATAGCACGTGTCATTGCCTGGCGCGCAGATTCGATCTGGCGATTGGTCAGCCATATAGGCTCCATAGCCTTCAGTGCAAATGAGCCGAAGGAAATAGTAGTACCACGCTTAGCCACCTCACGTATCCGTCCTTTCTGTGCTTTCCTGTGCTTGGTTCTTTTTGGCTGTAACATATCAATTTGAAAATTTCGAAATTTGAAAATTTGAAAATGAACAACTCTTCATTGAGCAATTGAGCCATTTTCACATTTGCTAATTATCCTCTGCGGCCACCGCCTCCGCCACTTCTACCTCCACCGCCTCCACCTCTGCGGTCACCGCCACCACCTCTGCGGTCGTCACGGCGATCGGGCCTTTCATGCCTGTCGTCTCTTCTCTCTCTTCTGTCGCTCACATCGCTCTTGCCACCAACAAAATTGGGGTTCAGGTCGCGCTTGCCGATCACTTCACCTTTACAGATCCATACTTTAATGCCTATTTTTCCGTAAACAGTCAGTGCAAATACAGAAGCATAGTCTATATCCATCCTGTAAGTATGCAGGGGAACACGGCCTTGCTTGATTTCTTCGCTGCGTGCGATCTCAGAGCCGCCAAGACGTCCGCTCACTTTCACCTTGATCCCTTCAGCACCCATGCGAAGCGCAGAAGCGATCGCCATTTTAATGGCACGTTTATAATTGATACGGTTCTCGATCTGGCGGGCGATGGTATCGCCAACAATGTTTGCATCCAGCTCGGGACGACGAATTTCGAGGATGTTGATCTGAACATCTTCTTTACCGGTCAGTTTTTTCAACTCTTCTTTAATACGGTCAACCTCTCCACCGCCTTTACCGATAATAATACCGGGCTTGGAGGTATGTATGGTAACGATCAGCTTATTCAGCGTACGTTCAATCACGATCTTGGCGATCCCACCTTTATTGATACGGGCGTTCAGGTAAGTCCTGATCTTGGAATCCTCGATCAGCTTGGTAGCGAAATCTTTTTTATTTCCGTACCAGTTGCTTTCCCAGCCACGGATGATCCCTAACCTGTTACCAATTGGATTTGCTTTCTGACCCATGTATTTAATTTGAAAATTTCGAAATTTGAAAATTTGAAAATGAACAACTCCTCATTGAGCAATTGAGCCATTTTCACATTTGCTAATTGGTCTTTACCTCGACCGCTTTTTCATCAACCGCTATTGTTACGTGGTTGCTGCGCTTGCGAACGCGGTAACCGCGTCCCTGCGGAGCCGGACGCATACGCTTCAACACCCTTGCACCGTCCACGAAAATTGTTTTCACCACCAGTGTGTTGTCAGCGGCGCTCTGTCCCTCGTTCTTCTGCTCCCAGTTCTTCACTGCAGACCACAGCAGCTTGTACAACGGCTCTGATGAATGCTGAGGATGATGCTCCAGCAATGCCAGTGCTTTTTCTACTGCCATGCCGCGGATCTCATCGGCCAGCAAACGCATTTTGCGTGGTGATGTCGGATAATTTCTCAGTTTAGCTACTGCTTCCATTTTATTAAGTTTCGCGTTTCGTGTTTCGCGTTTGGTGTTGGTTCGTATGAACCCGAAACTCCAAACCCTGAACCGAAACAGTTTTATGCAACTTTCTTACTTGAGTGTCCTTTAAAGTTCCTTGTTGGTGCAAACTCACCCAGCTTATGTCCTACCATGAACTCTGTTACATACACAGGAATAAATTTATTGCCATTGTGCACTGCCAGTGTATGTCCTACAAAATCAGGTGTAATCGTAGAACGGCGGCTCCAGGTTTTGAGAACCCCTTTCTTCGATTTGCCTTCGTTCATCGCCAGGATCTTGTCTTCCAGGTTAGCGTCTACGTAAGGACCTTTTTTAATTGAACGAGCCATTGATATTGTTGTTTACGATGATAATTGTTGAGCTTCGAGCTTTAAGCTTCGAGCATCGAGCATCGCTCGCAGCTCGTGGCTAATAGCTCACAGCTTATTTAGCTAGCTTCTTTCCGTCTTTACGCTGTATGATCAGCTTATTGCTGCCCTTATGCGTTTTACGTGTTTTTTCACCTTTAGCATACTTGCCTGTTCTTGACCTCGGGTGACCGCCTGAAGCTTTACCTTCACCACCACCCATCGGGTGATCTACAGGGTTCATAGCCACACCACGGTTGCGTGGGCGGATACCTCTCCAACGGTTACGGCCAGCCTTTCCCATGCTTTGCAGGTTGTGGTCGCTGTTGCTTACAACACCTACTGTAGCATAACAATGGATCAATACTTTTCTCAGCTCACCTGAAGGCATCTTCAACACTGCATATTTCTCTTCCTTGTTCGTAAGCTGCGAAGATGAACCAGCGCTGCGTGCTATCACTCCACCATGCCCGGGCTGCATCTCGATGTTATGCACGTTAGTACCCAAAGGCATGTTCTTTAACATGAGCGCATTTCCGATCTCAGGGGCTACTGAATCGCCGCTGATCACTGATGCACCTACCTGAAGGCCTTGCGGGGCAATGATGTATTTCTTTTCACCATCCACATAGTTCAGCAGTGCAATGAAAGCTGAGCGGTTCGGATCGTATTCAATAGAGGCTACAGTTGCCGGGATATTCTTTTTATCGCGCTTGAAATCGATGATACGGTAAGACTTCTTATGGCCACCGCCGATGTAACGCATTGCCCTGCGGCCCTGTGCGTTCCTGCCGCCTGTTCTGTTTGATTTCTCAAGCAGTGACTTCTCCGGCTGGTCGGTAGTTATCTCAGCATAAGCGTTCCCGATTCTCCAACGGGTCCCTGCTGTTATCGGTTTGTATTTTCTTAATGCCATTGTTGTTCTTTTTGCGAACTTATCAGCTTCGCAGGCTATAGTGATTAAATGTTAGATGTTAGAATACAAGTCGATGCTCTCGCCTTCAGCTACTTTAATCAGTGCTTTCTTATAAGAAGGCTTCTGGCCTTTGATGAAGCCCGCTTTTGTATAACGGGTCTTGTTCTTACCGGGAACCACAAGCGTATTCACTTCTTCTACAGTTACACCATAGAATTCCTGCACTGCTTTTTTGATCTCCAGCTTGTTGGCTTTGCGATGTACCCTAAAAGCATACGTTCTTCTCTTCTCAGTCAACTGGTTGCTCTTTTCAGATACGATCGGCTTGATTAAAACTTCAGAGACTTTCATAATTCTCTTTATTAAAGATTGTCTTGATTAATTTTCGTTGATGTCTTCCACGATCTTCTTTACCGCGCTCTCGGTGAACACCAGCACTTCTGAATTCACAATATCGTAAGTGTTCATGTCGTGAAACTGGTAACCAGCCACGTTGGAAAGATTACGGTAAGAGAGGTAAACATTGCTATTGTACTCAGGTGTCAGGAACAGCACTTTTTTATTGTCTGCATTGATACTCTTAAGTATCGCCGCAAATTCTTTTGTCTTTGGTGTTTCGATCTTCAGATCTTCCACAACAAACAGGCTGTTCTCTTTCACTTTGTAAGAAAGTGCAGAAACTTTTGCCAGACCTTTTACTTTCTGGTTCAGCTTGAACGCATAACCATGGGGTTTAGGACCGAACACAGTACCACCACCTTTAT
>JBAVMD010000232.1:0-24951 GCA_049689695.1 Chitinophagaceae bacterium
CCTTCAGGGACCTGTTTTTTAATTTCTTCCCAATCAGGATCTTTTTCCGCAGTAGTTACGTAACCAGTGGCCTGTACAAATTGCGCAAACTGCGCATTGGTAACTTCTGCTGCATCTATCCAATATCCTTTGAGCTTAACTTTATGCGGACCCGGACCATGTTCATTTCCCGCAGCGCCCATCATAAATTCCCCGCCTTCTATCCAGATCATTCCTTTAGTGGAAGCTATTGACGCAGTTATGGCGCCGGTATCTTTATTACCTGCAAATCGTTCCGGCAAATTGTTGCTACAGCTTACACTGCTGTCTTTCATTGCCGCAACTGAAGCAACGCGCTTTTCTTTGCACGAAGCAATTATTAAGATCAGTATTACAAAAACAAAACGGCTCACTTCATGAAATTTAATAAGTGCCTTTATATAAATTGTCTGACCTGTTCACAGGTTTCTTCAAAGGAATCTGCAGGCCATTTGTTTCCTGCAACCACCTGAACAATTCATCTTTCAATTCAAGACCGATCTTTCTGTAAGATGTATCCCTGATTAGATTGTTCATTTCGTATGGATCGGCCTGCAGATCGAATAATTCATTGATGTCCCACGCACCATGATAATAAATGTATTTGTAACGGTCAGACCTTATTGCGAATGTAGTAGGCGTTTGTGGAAATGCGGCTTCCCAATAGTATTCGTAAAATACTTTATCCCTGTTCCATTTTGCGGAAGTATTTTTTAAAAGCCCTGCAAAAGAATAGCCTTGCATTTGGGCGGGCTTTGCAGCGCCGGCCAGCTCAAGAAATGTAGGCGCTATGTCAACATTCATGATAACCTGTTCTATTACAGAATTGGGCTTTACCATTCCCGGTGCCCATACCAGCATAGGCACGCGCATGGATTCTTCATAAGCATGGCGCTTATCTATCAGGCCGTGCTCACCAAATGAGAAGCCGTTATCACCCATGTATACCACCATGGTATTATTTTCCATTTTCTGCTGCTTCACCCAGGCGATCACTCGTTCAACGCTTTCATCAACTGCCAGCAATGTTTCGAGATAACGGCGGTAAAAATCATCAAAGGCAATAGCTCCATGATACATGTAATCCACACCATGCCAGCTGTAACGCTGCCTGCGCACCCACTGCGGAATGTCTGCATAATTTACTTTGGTAGCAGGTGCTGATGCAATGCCAAACGAGCGGCTGCTGTCTGTAGCGGTAATATACATCGATGGCGGGCAAAGCACCGGCATACTGGCGTATTTCCCCTGGTGTCTTTTTGCCGGTTGAAATTCTGCATGCACGCCTTTGTGCGAGAGGTAAACAAAAAAAGGCTTGTTCTTATCACGCTTGTTCATCCAATCGATGGCATGATCTGTAAGCAGGTCTGTTATATAACTTCCTTCAGGTTGTTTTACGCTTTTGCCATTAATGTTGAATGTGGGATTGTAATAAACGCCCTGCCCCTGGAAACTGAGCCAGTAATCGAAGCCTGGCTGCGGTTTTTCGTCTGTATTGCCCATGTGCCATTTTCCAAGAAAAGCAGTCTGGTAACCTTGCTGCTGTAAATATTGAGGAAAGAACCTGAGGTTTGCCGGCAGCGGGGCATCGTTATCAACTACGGTGTGTGTATGCGCGTATTGTCCTGTAAGTATAGAAGCGCGGCTGGGCGAGCAAAGCGCAGTTGACACAAATGCATTTTTTACATGTGCCCCTTCCATCGCCATCCTGTTCATGCCCGGCGTTTGCAGGCCGGGTATTTTATTCATGAAACCCATAGCATCATACCGGTGATCATCGGCCAGCACAAAAATGATGTTCATTGGTTTCTGCTGCTGCGCAGAAAGTAACTTTGCAAGAACCAGTAAGATCGCAATAAATAAAGCAGTTTTATTTTTCATGATGAAGAACATGAAACATGAATAACTGCTATAAATATAAATAATTATGCGGCGGTTCCTTCAGAAACAACGAGCGTGCGCCGGGACAAGCGCTTTTTCATTCTTCTGATACCGATGATACCAGGAATGATGATCAGTAAAACAAAAGCGATCATGGTTATATAATGCAGGCTGATGTAGTACCAAAACACTTCTAACCGGTATTTAATGTCCCACCAGAATAACTCCCAATCTGTAGGCTCCGGAGATGGCAGTATGGTATCACTCAAATCTACTTCGATTGTCCATGGTTCCTGGTAAACGGGTGGAGGCTCGGTAAAGAAGAATATGCTATTGTCAACCCACGCATATCTTTTTAGCTGAAAGAGATTAGCGAGGTTAATTACCCAAACAAAATCACCATAAGTATTTTCATAGCTTAGCCTGACCTCCAATACCTGGGTAGTGTCGTGATTGAATTTAAGTTTCCGCATCTCATCCGCTAAAAATTCCCGGTTGCTGGTATAAACGAACATATCCCGGTTATCGGGCTCAATAAATTCATTCAATGATTTTATAGAAACGATGTTCTTTCGCTTTTTGGCTATATCCTTGTACAAGCGATGCTTTGTAAACCTCATTTCTTCCCCTGTATCTTTGCGGTCTGATGCAAGGAACAATTGCAACGTAACCTTTTCCGCCGGTCTGCCCAGATCGAAATAGACCAGCAATACGGGCAGCACCAGGGCACTGATAAGGCCCGGAACATAGTAGAGCTTTTTCCGTTTCATTGCACAAAAGATGCAGGATTTAAAAAACTCCATAAGCAAAGCCCTGCTTATGCGAACAGCTAACCTGCCCGGCAGTTAATTTCGATATTAACTGTATTTTCGGCCAATGATGCAAGACGCTGCTCCTGACCTGTTCATACTTGCGGTGGAAGACGACCCTATTTATGCTGAAACACTGGAACTGGTGCTGCATGAACTTGGCTATGCAAATTTTAAAGTGGTAGACAATGCGGCTGCAGCGCTGAAGATATTTAAAGATGAAAAGCCCGATATCTTACTTGCAGATATAGATATTAACGGCCCTATCAATGGCATCGAACTGGCATCTATCATCTCATCCATCAGAAAAATACCTGTTGTGTTTCTTACGGCCTTTGCCGACAGTGATACTTTCAAAAAAGCGAAGCTTACGAAACCCGCGGCTTATATTGTAAAGCCTTATCATGCTACCAATCTGCAGGCCGCCATCGAACTGGCCATTGAGCAGGAAACCGGTAAACAAAGCGATGAGGCTGTGCTGCGTAAAGAAGAAGGAGTCGATCCGCCCGCCGGCGTGCTGTTTATAAAATACAACAACAGGCTTTTCAAAATACGGGTTGATGAGATCCTTTTTATAGAAGTTGAAGAAAAATATTGCTATATCCATACGGCCGCGAGGCGGTTTGCCGTGAACATGCGGTTAAAAAATTTGATGGAGCAGCTTCCCGCCGATACTTTTGTGCAGATACACCGGTCGTATGCCGTGCGTACAGACGCCATTGAAGAAATCAATACCGAAGAACAAACCATCAAGATAAAGGGAACGGAAATGCCGATTGGCAAAACATACAGGGATGAGTTTTTTTCGAAACTGAAAATGATCTGAGTTATTATGATCCTTGAACCTTATGCAAATAAACTGAGTGAGCCTTTGGCCTTCTGGGCTGCTAACTGCAATGCAGAAAACCTACCTGAGATTGTTCACTGCAATGGCCTGCTGCCGGTTGAAGCCGGTGATCAGCTCACATTTTTTATTGCGGAAGCATTTTCAGTTTCGTTCATCGCCAATCTCGCTGTAAATCCGCAAATAACTTTTCTGGGCTGCAGCGTATTGACCTTTGAGAGCTATCAATACAAAGGAAGATTTGAACACATTAGGCCTTGCACACTTGCCGAGATAACCATGCAGGAACAATACATCGATGCATTTACCAATGTGATCAGCAATATCGGGTATTCAAAAGCTGCATTCTCCGAGGCTTACCTTCGCCAGCCTTCATACGCAGTGACTATGCGTGTTACCGATATTTTTGAACAAACGCCACATAAGGGCACCGGTAGTTCAATGATTAAAAAATAAACCTATGCTGAACCTCAATTGTATAACAGATGATATGATGCCTGCTCTCCAGGGTGTGATTCCCGCGGTAATAGCTTCGGCTTCGGCACAGGGCGTTCCCAATGTGACCTATATATCGCAGGTGTTTTATATAGACAAGGAACACGTGGCGCTGTCACGTCAGTTCTTTAATAAAACAATCCGCAACATTTCAGAGAATCCATTTACCTGCGTAGTGCTTACCTGCCCGGTCACTTATAATATGTATAAGATACAATTGCAATTTAAAGAGTCATTGACCGAAGGTGAAACTTTCACGAGCATGCGCCTTCAACTGGAAGTGATAGCCGGCATCCAGGGCAAGGCAGACACCTTTAAGCTGCAGGCCGCAGATGTTTACAAAGTAATCGCTATCGAACGCGTTTATACCATCAATGCATGAGCGCTGTTAACAATACAGAACTGCTTTTAAAACAACTGGAAGAATCGCAGAGGCGCATCGACCTTATCAGGATCGTAACGCTGGAGCTGAATGCCATTTCTAACCTGCCCGATAAGCTGAACAATATTTTAAAGATCCTGCACGATCAGTTCGGCATCAACCATAGCATGATGGCCTTGCCAGACAGGCAAAACAAAAACCTGGTAATAAAAGCAAGCTATGGTTATGGCAACAGGCAGCCGGATGATACGATCCAATTAAGCCACGGCATCATCGGGTTGGCCGCATCCAACAAACGCCCCATCAACATAACAGGGCTGCGAAGAAAGAAACAATACATGCGTGCAGTTTCTGCAGGCGCTGCCGGCAATGATGCCACCAGCCCGGGTCTCGAAAATCCTGAAAGCCAGATAGCCATCCCGCTATTGGTGAACGATGAACTGGTAGCCGTGCTGATGGCAGAAAGTTACAACAGCAGCGTGTTCAGCCGCGAAGATGAAAGCTTTCTTATAACGCTATCGCAATCGATAGCAGTTTCTATTCAGAATGCCATGCTGTTCGACAATATGGAAGAAATGATCGCGGAAAGAACTGCTGCTTTGCAGAAGAGTAATCAAACAAAGGATCAACTCTTTTCTATTATCAGCCACGATCTCCGCGGCCCTGTTACTTCCTTTCATAATATTTCAAAGCTCATTCATCATTATAATAAACAGGGCGAAAAAGAAAAGATCGATACTCTTTTCACCCGAATAGACCGTTCCGTAAGCCGGCTCAATCATTTGCTGGACAACCTGCTCAACTGGGCATTGACACATAGGAACGAGATCACCTGTCCGGCTCAAAAGATCGATATTACCCAGCTACTGAACGAAGTGATGGCTGTATACGAAGAACAGGTCCTCTCGAAAACGCTGAATGTTGGTTTAAATGCTGCGGAGAACATTTTTGTTGCAGGAGATTACAACACACTGTCTGCCGTTTTCCGCAATGTGTTCAGCAATGCGCTCAAATACACTCCGCGAAACGGCGCTATTCAGATCGATATTCAACAACAGCACGGGCAGGTGCTGATAACCTGCGCAGATACGGGTGTAGGCATCTCGCCGGACAGGCTGCCCACACTGCTTGAATTTCATGAAGCCAGGAGCACACAGGGCACCGAAAACGAAAAAGGCACTGGTCTCGGATTACTCGTTGCCAAAGAGTTTGTGCAGCTCAATAACGGCGAACTGCATATTGCCAGCGTTCCGGGCAGCGGAACTACTATTTCTATAAAGCTGCCTGCTTTTTCCTGACCGGCTTTTCATTTCATTCCTGTTTTTCTACCATTCATTCCGTCAGGCAGTGAATTGATTGCATTTGGTTAAATACCGGCTTTTCCGGCTATTATTTTTGTTCCGTGATGCCGCACAACCAGGTATCAGAAACAAAGTACAGCCATGAAAAATTTTCTTTCCTTACTAATTGCAATCATCAGCCTTTCAGGCATTTTACAGGCACAGACAAAATCTGCCATGCCTATGCCGGATGTAAAAAGGTTGATGGCCATGTCACCTGCAGAGCGGGAGAAGTACACTGATTCATTAAAAAAAGCAATGACCGGCCAGGTTGAAAAAATGGCATCGGATTACGGCATTGCCATTGATGAAACAGTATTACCGGGCAATGATATCACCCCGCCGGTGAAAGATATTGCACGCCTAGCGCTGATCCCTTCACGGCCCCCTACGCGCACAGAACTGGTGCAACAGGTACAGAAAAGCCGTGAGCAATTATCGTCTGTTGTTCCCAAGCCAACGCTGGCAGAAGTAGAAAAGTTTTCAGCGCAGCAAAGTCTGGCCACAATACACAATGCATCTATTGCGAACTTCTATAACAACGATCCTGAAAAAGCATTGCTGCTGATGATGAAAGTTGCAGTGCGGCAGCCTGATTCTATTCTTGTTTTGAACAACCTCGCTGCTATGTACAACATGGCAGGATTACCGCACCGCGCCGTTCCATTATTGCAATACTGCCTGCAGCAGGAGCCCGGCAGCAGTGTTGTATTGAACAATATTGCACAGAGCTATATGGGATTGGGAGAACTGGTGAAGGCAAGATTTTATTTTCTCGAGTGCCTTGCGCTCGATTCACTGAATCCTGACGCAAATCGCAGCATGGGTCTGCTGCACATGTATGAAAAGAAATTCGATGATGCCATGCGTTGTTTCGAAAGAGAATTAATGGTTGCGATGCGCAGCAGCACAATAGCCTATGCGGCAAAAATGGGAAAGAAATTTAACCTGAGGGCTTTGAAAGCTAAAAGAGATGCTTTGAACAAGCGGCCGCAGAAAGATTTTTTTGAAGAAATAAACCTGGGCAAATTCAAAATACCATCTTATCCCGAGACAGTAGCCGGAGCCTATGAACAGGTGCCGGAATTTAAAGAGATGGCCACCAGCGTAGGGCAGGAAATAATGTTCTGGCTAAGCATCAGCAATCCATCTGCAAAGCAAATAGAAGCAGACGGCAAGGCTTATCACGGCATCTACTCGTCTTTAGTTTCTGCTTTGCTCGATGAATTAAATGAAGAGTTCACGCCAAACTATCTCGCTAATCACGATGACAACGATCTGCAAAATTCACTGGACATACTCAGTAAATATGAAAAGCTATTGAAGGATTTAAAATGTCCGCAAGCCCCTCCCGGCAGCTCCTTCGAAGCACAGCAGGCCTTTGAATACAAATGCTGCATACAGCAGCAACTCATCATCTCTGCCAGGATAGCTGAGTACGGCGGCTACTGGTACGGCAAAATGAAAATCGCACAGCAGCGATGGAAGTCGTACCTCAACCAGATGATCGCCATAGTACAATTGGACCCTTCTTTAGCAAACCAGATGATGGTGTATAGAGCGGTCAGCGCCTATTTCACTTTCCTAAGCCAGGCAATGAGGTATTCAGGCACAGCACAAGCGGCGAGCTATGATCTTCTGCAATGCAAGGGTATGAATAGCATTGCTGATGCAGACAGCGTGATCAAGGCAGACCGCGACTGGAGATTACAATGCCCGTCCTGGCTGAATATTGAAGTGGATGTGGAGGTAGCAAAAATTAAAGCTGACTGCAGCAAGTACGGTATCGAAGTGGGTACCGGCCTTATCGGGCAATACGAATACGATTTTAAAACAGGCAGCTCTACACTGGCAGCGGGTATGGGCGTGAAAGCTAAATTTTTCGCTGGCATTGGTAAAGCGAGCATCAAGCAACTGGTGTATGTAACCTTTGATAACAACAATCAGTTCTCCGATTTCGGGCTTCGCACAAAAGCTGAAGTTGGTATTGGCGATACGCCTATCAACATCGGGCCGGTCAAGGTTGGCGGCACTATAGCAGGCATAGAAGGCAATACGCAAATCAGCATCAATACAGGATTTACTTCCAATGTAAAAGGGAAAGGAGTGCTTGCTGATTTTATTAAGATCGATAAGTCCCTATAAACACTACACAAAAACATTACTATAAAACTCATCAACATTTTAAAACGTTCTATCATGGAAAAATCATTATTGCTTGTTCTGATCACCAATGTGATGCTGATCATGGGATGCAGCAAGGATACAGGCGCAGCGCCGGCGGAAAGCCTCGCTGGAATAGTAAAAGGAAGGGTTGTAGACTCAAAGGGAGACCCTATTGCAAATGCAAAAGTGGTCATTGAACACACCGTTCTTTACGCAAAATATGTATATGCCGTTACTGATGCAAATGGCAACTACAAAACAAATGTTCCCGAAGGAAGCTGGCATGCTTCTGTTCAGATACAAAAAAAGTTTCTCGACAGGGAATACAATTTTGAACTTTCTCCCGATGTAGATGCTGCATTCGCAGGCAGTGCAGGAGCCGTAAGAAATTTCTCATGGAAGCTCAGCGGCGCAAAACCCGGCGGCGGTTTTTACGGCAGTTATGTAGCAGTTTACAATGAGCCCGGATCTTCTTTCGATATGACCGATGTTGAAGTAACGCTTAAGCCCAACGGCCCGTTGGTTGATGGCAGCATGGGAATGACCATTACAAAAAAGCTTACAGACATCGGCGGCGGGCAGGAAGGCATTAATGACGTTCCTATCGGGATGTACAATATCACCGCACGCAACACCACTACCGGCCAGGCCTTGCAGATACGCATCCGCAACAACGGCGCTTACGATAATTCTGTAACAAGCTTTTTCGATACCTGGTTTACTGGTGTGAACACTTACCAGATAGCCGTACAGGTAAAAGAATGATCTATAAAAAACAATTGAATTTTAAAAACGCTAAAAACAATGTTTATGTCCACAATTACCAATGAAGTTGTTGTAACCCCCGCCCGCATTATGGAAACAGGGCTCGCTTTCTGGTCGTCGAAAGTATTGCTGACCGCAGTTAAGCTCGATCTCTTTACTTTTCTTTCTTACAGCAATAAAACTGCGGAAGAAATCCGCGTAGGTTTAGACCTGCAGGAAAGAGGCTTATATGATTTCCTGGACGCTTTGGTTGCAATGAAGTTCATTCACAGAAAAGGAATGAAAGAAAATGCTACCTACTGCAATTCACTGGAAACAGAAATTTTCCTGAACACAAGCCATCCCGCTTATGTTGGCGGAATGCTGGTGATGGCGAACGATCGCTTATATCCTTTCTGGAATAACCTTGAAGAAGCATTGAAAACAGGACAGCCCCAGAACGAAGTGAAGAATGGCGGCAAGCCTGCATTTGAAGCGCTGTATGCCGACGAACAAAGGCTTGAAGGATTTATCCAGGCGATGGCCGCTATTCAAACCGGCAACTTCATGGCATTTGCTCGCCAGTTTGATTTTTCAAATTACAGTACGCATTGCGATATCGGCGGTGCAGGCGGTCATTTATCGGCACAGATCGCATCGCATCATCCGCACATGCAATCTATTTCTTTCGATCTGCCCGTTGTAAGCCCTATTGCAACACGCAACCTGCGTGACATGAAGCTCGAAAAACAGGTGCAAGTTGTTTCGGGAGATTTTTTTACCGATGCATTCCCTGAAGCAGATGTGATCACCATGGGAAACATCCTGCACGACTGGGACCTTGAACATAAAAAGATCCTTATTCAAAAAGCATACGATGCATTACCGCAGGGCGGAGCGCTGGTAGTAATTGAGAATGTGATCGACGATCAGCGGAAAGAAAATGCTTTTGGATTGATGATGTCGCTGAATATGCTCATCGAAACTGAAGGAGGCTTTGATTATACTGCCGCTGAATTTATAGAGTGGACGCGGGAAGCCGGGTTCACCAGCATGCAGGTAATGCATTTGACGGGACCGGCGTCTGCGCTGGTGGCGTATAAGGGATAAATTTGAAGTTTAAGGTTTGAAGTTTAAGGTTTTTGCGTGCCCGCAGGAACCTTAAACCTTAGACTTTAAACCTTAAACTTTTTCCTCGCCCTCTTCCCTCTCCACAGAAATCTTACATTCTCCAATCAGCGCGGCCAATGCTCCGATGGCTGCCAGCACTGGCGCAAACACTGCACCTACTACTCCGATAGTGAGCGGAAGGCTCATCAGTTCTTTACCGCTTTTATCGTGAATAGTGATCTTGCGGATGTTACCTTCTTTGATCAGCTCTTTCACTTTGTTCAGCAGCTCTTCGCCGTTTATATTGAAGTATTCTTTTGTTGTAGGCATGGTGTTTCTTTTGTGCAATGTAAACAACTTGCGATTATTTAAGCCCTCACTTTAAATAACTTAACAAAATAAGAAGCCCCCTGTTGAAACAAGGGGCGAAACGACTGCCTGGATTAATTTACACATTAACCAAGCGAAAAATATATCGCAGCTACTTTACAACGGTTGTTTTATCGCCCTCTGTTAATTTTTCATCTTTGGCGTGCGGCCGGCCAGGTGACTCTGCTGAAATGATCTCAATGCCTGTTGATCCTGTTTGCAATCCATCAGCAGTTGCCTGGAATTTAATAACGCCGGGGGTTTTTTGGGATTGAAGAATTACCTGGCACCTGCCATTGAACATACGCCTTTGCCAGGCAGCGCCTTCAGGGAATTTATCGGGTTCATGACTGCTTGGATCTCCATTGCCCGTGCCAATGATCTTTGCATCGCCCGATAATGAAAATTTTACAAGATGGTTTGCATCGGGAACTATTCTGCCTTCGCGATCAACTAAGCTCATATTCATAACGGTTACATCCCTTCCATCAGCATAAATAGTATTCCGGTCAGGAGTAATGACCACCTGGTAGGGCTCGCCGGTTGTTTCTACTTTGGCCGTGAGCTTTTTTCCTTTTTTATACGCAACAGCTTCCAGTTTTCCCGGCTCGTATGCTACGCTCCATTTCAAATGCCTGTTGCGCGGCATGTCTTTTTTTCCAAGACTTTTTCCATTCAGGAACAGCTCAACATTATCAGCATTTGTATTTACCCAAACTTCTATTGGGACCCCTTGTTTTCCCCTCCAGTTCCAGTGCGGAGAAATATGCAATACGTCTTTATCGGTCCACCACGATTGATAATAGTAATAAATGTTCTTCGGGAATCCGCATACATCCATAATACCGAAATGCGAATTGATATTGGGCCATTGATAAGGTGTTGGTTCACCGCGATAGTCGAGTCCTGTCCAAACAAAACCTCCCAGCCAGAAATCATTCTCCGCGGCCAGCGTCCACCAGGTTTCCGCTGTGCTTGCCCACCAGGGCGCAGTAATATCCTGGTCCGGAACATAAGCTCTTATAGAATCTTTTTCATAAATACCTCTCGTAGTAACCGTACTTCCCATTTCCGTTCCTATGATGGGCTGGTCCGGATGATCTTTGTGATAGTCAGCTACGGCAAACTGCCGGTAATTAAAGCTGCGCACAGGCACCACTTCGTTTACGCCGCGAAATACATTGGCAAGATCGGCCGCGTAAGTACTTATCCTGGTGGGGTCCAGTTCCAATTGCTTTGCCACCAATGTTTGGGCAACGCGCTTGCCAATACTGTTGCTGTGTATCCATCCTTCTTCATTTCCTATCGACCACATAAATACGCTTGCACGATTGCGATCCCTTCTGATCAGGCGCTCAAACTGGTGCATGTACTCTGCGCTGCTGTTCAGCAGGCGCTGCTCATCCATTACCAGCATACCCAGGCTGTCGCATGCGTCCAGTAATTCAGGAGTAGGTGCGTTGTGACTGGTGCGGTATGCATTACTTCCCAGTTCTTTTAAAAGACGTATACGGTAATATTGAAGATGATCGGGTAAAGCGCTTCCAACACCGGCATGGTCCTGGTGATTATTAGTCCCTTTTATTTTCACATACTTACCATTCAAAAAAAGCCCGTTTGGTTTTATTTCGATGGAACGAATGCCAAAACGGTGAGAAACACTATAGATGGTCTTTCCATTTTGTTTGATAACAGACACTACACGGTACAAATAAGGATCTTCAAGCGACCACAAATGCGGATTAGCGAGCGCCATCTCCAGCTTCACAGTTGCTTTTTGATTTATACCCAGGTTTACGGCCTGCTCTTTTGACTGTGCTACCTTTTTTCCATCACGTTGCAAGAGGTAAGTGATCACTGAACAAGCGGCAGATGATAAATGCTCGTTCTCTACTGTAGTTTCAACAGTTATGTTCGATTTATTTCCTGAAATGGCAGCATATGCAAAAACACCATCGGTTGCAATGTGTGTGTTATTGTAAGCATTCAGCCATACATGCCTGTAAATGCCGGCGCCTTCGTAGAACCAGCCTTCGTATTGCGTGGCATCAGCCCTTACGGTGATCACATTGTCTGCGCCGTAATTGATGTAATCAGTAATATCATACCCTATTCCTACATACCCGCTTTTATTATTACCAAGATAAAAACCATTGATCCAGAAATTAGCATCCCTGAAAACACCATCGAACTGTATTTGAAAACGCTGCCCTGAATCTTTGCGCGCAATGGTAAAATGCTTACGATACCAGCCGATACTTGTTTCAGGGAACAATCCTCCAACGGGCTTATAACCATGCGACATCACATCAAAATTGGGAGAATTGGCAAAAGGCAGTTCTACCGCCCAATCGTGAGGAAGATCGAGCGTTCTCCACGAGCTATCTTTAAATTTTATTGCAAGCGCTGTATTATCAGTCTTGCCGGATTTAGCGAAGATGGCTGTAATGCCATAATTAAAATCTTTGGTCGGATCGGCCGCATGCCCGAAATGAAACTTCCAGCCTTCATCAA
Source organism: Chitinophagaceae bacterium (assembly GCA_049689695.1). Classification (GTDB taxonomy): domain Bacteria; phylum Bacteroidota; class Bacteroidia; order Chitinophagales; family Chitinophagaceae; genus DASPKM01. The sequence goes on from JBAVMD010000232.1 coordinate 12,673, forward strand.
AATTAATATGCTTGCGCTGTCCATAAGATGTTGAACCTGCCAAACACGCCAGCAATAAAAGTAAACGCCATTTTAAATGCATGAGATTAAGATTTATCACACTTGCTTTATTTCTTTAACCATACAGATTCCACCTCTATGCTAACAGGATTCTGAATTTGTATATCGCCAAAGCTAAATTCTAATTTTTCAAGTGAAGCAATATTTAATGAACGGGAGCCTGCTGCTTTAAAATACAGGGGTAAAAAACCGGGATATGGCCTCGGCAACAACAGGAACGAATCGGCCTGTAAACTGCTTAATGGAATTTCAAATTCCTTCCATTCTTTTGAAAGCTGAACAGAACTGCTGTAAGCATCGGCCTCCACAGTGATAAGCGAAAGCTTCATCTTCATTTCCTGCATTGAGCGGGCACGCAACACGAGTTTTGTAAACCCCGCAAGCTCAGCCTGCCGGCCGGAAATTTTTTCACCTGCGTAATACTGCCAACCCATGATCTTGCCTTGTGCGGGCTTGCTCATATTTGCTTTCAACGCAAGCTGCTTCGGCCTGTCAGTTGTTATGTATTCAACAGTATTGTTCCTCCAATCAGAATTATACAGCATGATGCTGTTTCTATCAGCCGATGCATTGAACAATTCCAACGGGCTTTCAGCAGCAGCTATCCATGTTTGCCAGGTTTCATTTCGGTATTCATCCCAGGTATAAGGATTGCCTTTGAACCCACCGGGGTATGTGTAAGCGCCGCCATCAGCTTTACGGACCATTATGCGATAATTGATCACGCCGGGAGTAATTACATCTGCCGGAACTTCTGCCGTATAATCATATCCATTTACCCGGACCATGGAAAGATTTTTCCATTTGCCTGATGAGTTGCGTAATTCAATAGCAACATTATCTGCAGTGTCGAGTCCTGTAATTGTTGCAGTGATGGGAAATACTTTTCCTGGAGAAACTTCATTCACTGGTATATGAACCATGAACGGCTCGGCAACTGAAGAAGCTGGTGCGTAAAATTCACGTGAAGTGACAGGATTTCCTGCTGCAGCACCCGCTCTTGTAATGAGGTATACACCCGGCTTAATCAGAAAACTGTTGTTCGATACAGACATTCTGTAATCGTTGCCATCGTTATACCCACTTACCACATAACTTCCACCAATCTGCGGTAATAACAATTGCATTTTGTTTTCACGCCAGATGATGCGTGTCACCTCTTTTTTTGGAGAGGCTCGCTCGAAAGGGTCACGTAATTTAATAGCATCCGGCATTACTTCCAGCTTCCAGGTATCATCTGATAATTTATCCAGAAAATACGCGCCTCTGCCTTCATACTGCACAACAGGCGAGTTGCCTACACCTGCAATATGTTTCAGCTTCGAAATATTCTTGGGTTGCACGGAGGTATTGTTCGAGTAATAAAATTCTTCATCATCGTTCATCAGGCTCAATTGCTCTTTGTAGCCCAGTCTGAATACATCGAAAATTGTATCGGCCGGATACGCTCCGTAACTCTTATTTCGCGGCAGCTTATGAAATATTTTTGAGGCTATCAACAGGCTGATGGCCTTTGCAGGCGTATATGCAAGATTGAGGTAGTGCGTCTGGTATTCCGTGTTGCCGTAAGCGGTATACATAGGATCGTAAGCAAACTGTGTAGCCCACTGAAATCCTGCCGTCCTGTAGCTTCTTACCATGGCGGGATACATCAATGGCTGCATCACATCTCCTGCATCAAACTCGTACACCATTTTTGCGCGTGCGCCGAAAGCGGCAATGGTATCGCCAAACGGGATCGCATACTTATCAACGTTCGGTAAAAAATTTCCTTTCAATTCCCTGTTGGCCACAAGACCGGTAGGGTACCACTGAAAGCTGTGGCCTTGTACATCAGACGCTACAACAGCATCTGCATAAAAAGGCGATTCACTGATGTTGTAAAATACAGGCTTCGTCCATCCCGTGCTGCGCAGCGCCATGGTGAGCCTGTTGATGTACTCTGTTGTTTTTAATTTAGGCCCGCTGTGATGCGGCTCGTTGTTAATTTCTGCTGCTATCACGTCAGGGTCTGCAGTATAACTCAGCTTTGTATAAGGATTAACGTGGTTGAAGAATTGCTTGATGTAATTCTCCTGAGCTTTGATGGCTTCTTCAACAACTACCGAGGGACCTTTTCCATATTTCGTGGCAAATCCCGGTGTTTTTTCATCCCGTTCGGGATAACCATTGCCCCAGAATGCAATCGGTGTAACTAGTATTTTAATGTTCTTCTGTTTCAGCTTCATCACCAGGTAATCGAACAAGCGCAAATGATCGTTCTCCAGCAGGTTTCCCAATGAATCACTGATCTCCACATCCCAAACATGCACGCGAAAAGCATCTAAACCCAAGCGCTGAAAATGATGAATATCCGCATCTATCGCTTTTTCGATGTCAACGCCCAATGCCTTGTGCGACCTATAACCGTAAGCAAAAGGAACGGTGTAGTTAACCCCGAAAAAAGATGCTTCAGATTTGTCTTTCGTCCACCGCATCACACCCTGCTTATCTACGTAAACAGGATTTTGCTTTTGCTGCGCAATTGCCAGATCAAAGAAAAACAAACCGAGTATAAAAAACACCAATGGCTTCATCAACAATGGTTCAATTGAATGTATTCAATGCAATAGTAGGTCTTCCTGTGTTATCAAAAGCGCCCAGCGTATAGCCCTGCCAGCCGCCATAGCTTTGCGGTTCCCAATACAGCACGCCCAAACCTTTGTTGCCGCTTAGCGATTTTGTTTTAAAGATCAGATCGTCCAGGAAAGATTTGGCCGCCGTTGCCTGGTCCCAACTCATACCTACTTCTACTATCATCACTTCCTTGCCATGCCTCGATATCATATCGTTCATGTTGGCAAAGCATTGATTGTTCAGTGTTGACCAATTAGCAACTGTAGGATACAACGACATACCGATCACATCCCATTTACCACCATTGCTTTTTAAGCCATCGAACAACCAGCGGAACAAGCTATTGTCCCAGCCGTTCGACACATGCACAATCACTTTTGCAGCAGGGAAAACAGCTTTCACGGCATCATAGCCCGCATTCACCAACTGTGCAAAGTTGGCCATGTTGGTAGAAGCTTTTCCTTCGGGCCAAAGCATGCCGTCGTTTGTTTCATTGCCTACCTGCACCCATTCAGGCGTAACACCTGCGGTCTTCAATGCATTCAATACATCTGTGGTGTGATTTGCGAGTGATGTTTTAAGTGCATGGATATCCTGCCCTGCCCAGGCTGCGGGTTTTGTTTGATGCCCGGGATCAGCCCAGGTATCGCTGTAATGAAAATCGATCACGACGCGCATGTCGCGGTTCTTTGCGCGAACAGCCTTGGCAACTACATCTGCCTTGTTGTTCCAGCCATTGGCGGGATTTACCCATACCCTCAGCCGGATGGTGTTCATTCCCAGGTTTTTCAATATTAATAAGATGTCTTGTTCTGCGCCGCTGCTGTTATAGAATTTTTTTCCTGCCGCTTCCATCTCCGTGATCCAGCTCACATCGCCGCCTTTAGCAAATGTTGATGCAGGGGGCTTCGGCTTTGATGAATCGTCTCCTGATTTTTTGCAGGAGGAAGCAAGTAACAGCAAGGCGAGAGCAGTAACAAAAAATGATCTGTACATGTTTATGTTTTGTTCGTACCCCCGGATCAGAGATCCGGGTACAGGATACAATTTACTGTATTGAATAAGTATAATTTCCGGGAATGCTTAAATTAAGCGTAATAACATGCGAGCCCGGAGTGATCGCAATATTAGCGCCGTTCAGGTCAAGTATAAGATCTGCGCCGGTATCTCCGTAATTGATCGCCCAATCATTATTAGCACGGAACTTAAAGCCGCCTGCGGCTGCAGGATTGATAGTTGCCGTCCATGTTTTGGTAGTGGTGTTGTACGTCATTGGCACATCAGCTGCCCAGTTATTAAAATCACCTATCAGGCTCCACGACGTGATCTTTGTTGCGCTCCATGTATTGTTATTGGTATTGGCCCTCAGTAAATGATAGCCCGTGGTAGGAACAAAAAGATTGCCGCCTGTTGTGTTGAACGTTCCGCTTACATCGTTACCCGTTGTAGTGCTGCTTGCCCAGCCATAGATAGTATGGTTCCAGTCAGGGTCACTCGTGTATTTGAATTGCAATGTGCCACCCGGTATGTTCACGTATCCCTCATAAATTCCATTGGCTGCCCTCGATGAAATTTTAGGAGCAGTTGCAGGGTCCCATCCCTGGTAATCTCCCGGCACCCATAAAGAGGGATAATTGATGATCACCTGGTAAGGCGTTACTGAAATGGTTACTTTGTTTGAATAGATAGCAGGGATAGAATCGCTGATAGAAGATTTCACCCGCACATCCAGTTGCCCGGCTGAATTAGGCGCCAGGCCTTGTATCAGGGCAAGCTGGTTCAGTTCTTCTCCCGTATATTTGAACAAGCGTGCGGCACCCATGCTTATTTCCTTGGGCGCGGCAAAATTGGTCCCGCCTTTTGCAATCTGCAATGTATACCGCACCGCTGCGCTAAATCCATAGTCAGATGGATTCCACGTAAAAGTTTCCACGGTGTCTGCAGCTGTTGAGGCCTTCAATACCACAGCAGCATTTGATGCATTTAATGTTGGAGGAATACCTGTTTTTAAAATTGTTTTCTCCAGGTCTTTCTCGCACGAGCAGAAGATCAATCCCGTTAATGCAGTTAAGAAAAGTGAATTGAATATCTTTTTCATAAACTATGATTATATGCTTTTAATAACCGGTGTTTTGTACAAGCGTTGGGTTAGATGAAAGGTCGGTAGATGGTATTGGGAAAAGATTGTATTTCGATTCTACAGCTCTTCCTCCTGCAACGCCGCCTTTCCACGCCCACAGGTATGCGTTTGTTGTGAACTTATTATACCTTATCAGATCTGTACGCCTGAAAGCTTCATAATACAATTCCCTTCCTCTTTCATCTAAAATAAAATCAGTTGTGAGTTGGCCGACTGTAATGTTTCCGGAAGCATTGCCATAAGCACGGGTCCTCAGCAGGTTGATGTAAGACAAAGCCGTTGCAGCATCTCCGCCAGCGCCGCCTCTTAAAACTGCTTCAGCGTAGATGAGATAAATCTCTGCAAGCCTGAAGATGGGGAAGTCGATATCAACCCAGTTACCCGCAGGATCAGCATGTGGCGCAGCGCCGCCGGCTCTTGTTTTATTACGGTATTTGGTTGAAGAATAACCATCGGTTCCTACATACAGGTCTGCCATTTGCAGATTTTGTCCGGGAGTATAAAACTGCGCCCGCTTATCTGTGTTGCCGCTTGGATCGGCAAAAAGGTTTACAAAATTATGCGTATGCCTTAAGCCGCCCCAGTTGCCGCTTGTTCCTGAAATGCTTCCCGGCACAGCTGCAGGGCCGTGCGTAAGATAAGTTGTGCCGCCCCAGTTCTGCGTATACGTTCCATCGTAAGTAATTACAAAGATGAACTCATTTGTATTGAGATGATTGTCTGCAAGCATCAATTCCCTGTAATTTGAATGCAGTGTGTACCCTGGAATTATCTTCTTGCAATAAGTAATTGCATCAGCGTATCGTTCTGTTCCTGTATACACCTGCGCATTCAGGTACATGCGTGCAAGCAGCGCCCAGGCTGCGGCTTTGTCGGCCCTTCCGTATTCATTGCTCTTTGGCTCGGGAAGCTCGGTTTCCAATTCCTTCAATTCTGATTCTATATAGTTGAACAGGTCCTTACGCAATATCTGCTTTGGAATTCCTGAGCCGATCGCATCTGTTTCCCTTACGAAAGGTGGATTACCGAAAAGGTCCATCAACACCCAGTATTGATATGCTCTTAAGAATCTTGCTTCTCTTTTATAATTCCTGATATTGTCTGCATCTGCGCCGGTGATGCCTCTTGCGCTCAGTTTATCGTCTGCTGACTGGCGGATAAAATCATTCGCGAGCGTTATCTGGAAAAAAGAACGGTAATACAATCCGCTTACAATAGGGTTGATAGATGACCAGCTCATTTCATGCAATCCTCTTACACCGGCATCGTTCTGCCAGGTCCATGCAGCTTCGTCTGTAGTAAGTTCCTGCAGATTAAAATACAGGCGCAGAAAATCTGAATTGCCTTCATCCGCTATGATAGCTGGCGGAATATCCGGACTGCCTGTTCCGCTTGAGTTGCCTGTATGTGCAAAGGCCGCATACACTTTTGCAAGCGCCTGCTTGTAACCTTGCGGCGTGCTATACACCGTTTCGGCAGTGATATCATTTGTGGGAAGCAGGTCCAGCTTCTTTTTGCAAGATGTTATTACGAGAGCGATAACACCTGCTGTAATGATTGTGAAAAAAATATTTTTCATATAATGCTGTTAGAAAAAGATTAGTAATCGATATTGATGCCTAATGAGAATGTACGCGGACGGGGATAAATATTGTTATCGATTCCCGATCCAACTTCCGGATCAAGCCCTTTGTACTTCGTAATGGTAAATACGTTCTGAACAATAAAGCTTAACCGCAGGTTTGCCGCTCTGCGATAGATCTTTCCTACATTATAACCGATGTTTAAATTGTCCATGCGCAGGAACGATCCGTTCTGGATATAATAATCACTCAGTAGTTGCTGACTGTTCCCCATAAAGCCGGTTTCCAACACACTTCGCGAAGCGTTGTACAATACAGCATTCCCAAGTATCTGGTTGTACGTTCCTGTCTGGCTGTAATTATTATTATATACATAGTTGCCTACATTGGCCCGCAGCACAAAAGATGCATTCAGTTTCTTGTATCGCACAGAAGAACTGAAGCCCATAAACACAGTGGGGTTTGCGGTCTTGCCCTTATACAGATCATTTTGATTGATAATGCCATCTTCATTCAGGTCTACAAAGACACCTTCTACAGGTCTGCCCGCTGAATCATACACCTGTTTGTACAAATTGAAAGTGCTTTTGCTGAAGTCTACTGCGTTGATAAACACAAACTGTCCACCAATACCTCCCGCAATGCTTCCGCTGGGAAATCCGGGATAATTAATGTCTTTAGGAACTACAGTAAGATTAGTGATCGTATTCTTATTGTACGTGATGTTGAAATTTACATCCCAGGAGAAATTTTGTTTTCTTACCGGCTGTGCACTGATGTTGAACTCCACTCCTTTATTCTCCATATCGCCTACGTTAGCAACGATGAAGGCAGAAAAATTAGTTCCTGCAGGTTGCGGCACATTGTTCAGCAGGTCCGATGTTTTTTTATGATAAACATCTATTGAACCAGAGATCCTGTTGTCGAGCAACCCGAAATCCAATCCCAGGTTTGCGGTAGAAGTTTCCTCCCATTTCCTGTTGGAGTAAAATCCGCCCGGCCTGAATCCCTGCAAAAAAACATCGCCAAACTGGTAAGATGCGCCTGTTGCGCTTAAGGCGTAGTAAGCCAGGTAATCATAATTGCCTATACCATCCTGCTGGCCGGTAACACCATAACTTAAACGCAGCTTAAGATCGGATATAACGCTGTTGTTCTTTAAAAAAGACTCTTCTTTCATCTGCCATGCCAAAGCAATGGATGGGAACAATCCCCAACGGTTGTTAGGTGCAAAGCGAGACGAAGCATCTCGCCTGACCGTAGCCGTTAGCAAGTACCTGTCTTTGAAAGTATAATTGGCCCTGCCGAAATAAGACAGCAAAGTATGTTCCGGCTTATTGAAAGGAAATGCCGGATCTGAATTGGGGAATTTCACGCCCTGGGCATTGAAGCTGGCGAAAGAATAATTGGTGGTTAAATAATTATTGTAAGCATACCCCGCGGTAACATCAAACCTGCTCTGTATTTTATCTAATCCCTTTGCATAGTTCAGGTAAAATTCAAACACCGTATTTCTTTTCTTCTGCCTGTATGGATTGTTCTGCCCTCCGGTGCCGCCGGCAATGTAGCCATCCGCAGCGCTGTCTGAAACATACACTGTTCCCTTGCCTTCCGATAGATCATATCCTAAATTAAGATTGGCGCGCAGCTCAGGAAGAAAATGGAATTTATAATCGAATTGAATATTGCCGATCGCCCTTCTTGGATTCGACTTATCAATTCTTTGCTCCAGCAATCCTACAGGGTTTCTGCCTACAAGGTTCACCAAGCCAGTGGCGGCTGCAGCATCCAGGTATTCAAAATAACCTCCGAAGCGATCGCTTTTTACTGTTACCGGTTGTGTCGGATTGAAACTAACAGCTCCGCCGATAGCCCCGGTATTGCCAAACCTCGTTTGCTGCGCAGTTCCTTTAAGGTTGATATCTACCTTAAGATGGTTGTTGAAAAACGTCGGGTTCAATACCAATCCAACTGAAGTCCTTTGCAGCTTGTCGGTTCTCAGAACGCCTTCCTGGTTCAGGTATCCCAGCGAAAGCCTGTAGGGCAAGCTCTTTAATCCGCCGCTGATGCTGATATTATTATCAGACCCAAAGGCTGTTTGGTAGATCTGATCCTGCCAGTCTGTATTAAAAGAACCCAGCATTGCTTTCTGTGCTGCAGTTCCCCTTGCATTCACAATTGATCTGAATTCGTCTGCAGAAAGAACATCCACTTTTTTAACGATGGATGAAACGGAGTTTACAGAATTGAAATTTACCCGTAAAGCGCCACCTCGTCCTTTCTTTGTCGTAATAAGTATTACACCGTTGGATGCCCGCGTGCCGTAAATAGCAGCTGCAGATGCATCCTTTAGAACGGTAAAGCTTTCAATATCGTTGGGATTGATGAAGCTTAACTGGTTGGTGGCGCCGGAAATACTGCCGTTATCCAGCGGCACGCCATCCACTACTATCAATGGATCGTTGCTGGCGCTGAGCGAAGACCCGCCACGTATGCGAATGGTGCTTCCTGCGCCCGGTTGTCCGCCATTGGAAGTAATGGCGAGGCCCGGCACCTTGCCCGAGATCAGTTGTTCCGGGGTATTGATAACACCAGATTGAAAATCCCTTGCAGTAATGGTGGTTACTGAACCGGTCAGGTCTTTTTTGCGCACCGATCCATAGCCTATCACCACCACTTCGTTCAAAGCCTGGTTGTCGCGCTGAAGCACTACCTGCACAGCATTACCTGTAATAGAAACTTCCTGCGGTGAAAAACCAACGGATGAAATGGTGAGCGTGGTTACATTGGCCGGAACGGTTAGCCTGAAATTTCCGCTGGCGTCTGTGAGCGTAACGCGGTTAACACCCTTTACTGAAACAGTGGCGCTAACAATTGGGGCGCCTGAGGAATCGGAGACTTTACCGGTGACGACCCTTTCCTGTGCATACAACTGGCCACACAGGAGCAGAAGGGGCAAGGCTGCCCACCGAAGCAATCGTTTTAAAAGCATTTTGAAAAGTTTACAGTTATTTTTCGCAAACAGTTAAATGTCATAGCCTTTCAGTAATGAGGCAGAAATGACATTCTTCATTAATTAATCCACGTCCAAATTAGAAGATCAGCAAATCTTCGGCTTGTTCAAACGTTCATTAAATTGGTTCTATCAGACATTTCTAAACAGATAAATTATTGGATTTCATCACGCTTGGTTATGAGGCGGTCATTTAAGAAGATCATTTGGGAACACACAGGTCTTTTTGCTGTTCTGTTTCTTAGATTTGAAAGCGTAAGCAGATGATATGATTGAAGCCTGGGAAAAAATACCGTTGAAAAAGAATGCAGTCTTATTCCTAATGCTCTTTGCGGGCGCACTGCTGGCTTGTTCCGCTGTACATGCTCAACCAACTAAGCTTAAGTTTCGCCATATCAATACAGATAAAGGCCTTTCCAACAGCACCATCGAATGTATTTTCCAGGACAGCCGCGGCTTCATCTGGTTTGGAACGAGAGATGGATTGAACCGGTACGATGGCTATTCGATGACGGTTTACAGGAACAGTCTTTCAGACACTTCCAGCATCAGCGATAATTACATCAGGCACATTGCCGAAGATCATGAACATAGTATATGGATAGCTACTAACAATGGCCTGAACCGGCTGGATATAGCAAAGAACCGGTTCACCCGTTTTAAATCTGACCCCAGCAACAGGAACAACCTGGGCAGCAACCTTGTTAACTATGTTTATGAAGACCGGAAGAAACAACTCTGGATCTGTACCAACGGCGGCGGGCTTAACCTGTACAATCCTGCTAACGGCAACTTCAATTATAACAACCTGAACGATAAAAGGGTCAATTGCGTTTTGGAAGATCGCAAGGGAAATTTCTGGATCGGTACGGAGAGCGGTCTTTACCAGATGAACAGGGACAACCAGTCTTTTTACTCCTTTCCAAACAGAAATGAACCTGACAGGTTGGAGGCCGACAATAAGATCAGGTCTATAAAGGAAGACCTGCAGGGGAATTTATGGCTTACTACGGAAAGTAGCGGCATCCTGCGTTTCAACACATCTACCAATACTTTTAAAAAAATCGCGCACAGCGAAACTGATCCTTCCAGCCTTGCAAACAATATGACCAGGGCTGTGCTGGTAGATTCCAAAGGAAATGTGTGGGTGGGCAGCGTAAACGGTGGGCTTAATTTATTCAATCCCGCAACTGAGGGATTCTTCCGTTACCAGAACGATCCTGAAGATATCACCAGCCTTTCGCAAAGAACAGTATCTGCATTGCTGGAAGATCATGAAGGCAATTTATGGGTAGGCACGCATCGGGGCGGCATTAATTTTTTCAGTCCGGCCGCCGAGAAATTTGCGCTTTACCAGCAGGACGATTCACCCGGTTCCTTAAGCTATAACGATGTAAAAGCTTTCTGCGAAGATCATGAAGGCAATATCTGGATAGGAACCGATGGAGGCGGGTTGAACCTGTTCAAAAGAGATAGGAACAATTTTATGCATTACCGCCACAATGTTGCCGGAAGTAATACCATCGGTTCCGACGAGGTATTGCACATTATGGAAGACCGCAATCACAATTTATGGATCAGCACCTGGGGAGGCGGATTGAATTTATTCGACCGCAAAAGCGGCGCCTTCACACGATTCAGGAATAATATTAAAGATCCGCAATCCATCAGTTCAGATTTTGTGCAGGAAGCGCTGGAAGATAAGAACGGCAACATTTGGGTTGCTACTTATTATGGAGGATTGAACCTGTTTGACCCAGCAACCAAAAAATTTAAAAGAATTTATTCAGGTGCAGATGGCAAAACACAATTGACAGGAAAGAACATCGTATCACTGGAGCAGAACAAAGACGGTAATCTCTGGATTGGAACAGACGATGGAGGACTCAATTTTTACAACCAGTCAACCGGCAGCTTCCGCCACTATTTTACCAATGGCGAAAAGCTACCCGACCTGAGAGTATTATTTTTCGACAGCAAGGGCCGCCTTTGGATCGGTCAATCGGGACTTTATTTATACGATGCGAAGAAGGATACATTTTCTATTTATACAGATAATGCTGGACTCTCAGAAGAGTTCATAAAAGGCATTACTGAAGATGGGGCTGGTAATTTCTGGATCTCTACAGGCAATGGAATAATCAGGTTCAATCCTTCAAACCTTTCTTATAAAAATTACAATACGGGAGATGGATTGCAGGGCCGTGAGTTTGAAGCCAATGCCTATCTCAAAACAAGGAATGGCGAAATGTTCTTTGGAGGCGTGAACGGCTTCAATCGATTTTTTCCGCAGAATATTATCAGCAACAGGTATACGCCGCGGGTTTATCTTACAGACTTCCAGGTGTTCAATAAAAGCATTCTGCCAAATACCAAAAGCTCGCCTTTAAAAGAAGACATCAGCATTGCCAAAGAGATACGGCTTAACTATAAAGAATCCAGCATCTCGTTCACTTTTGCAGCCTTGAATTATACAGTGCCGGAAAATAACCAGTATGCTTACAAGCTGGAAAATTTTAATGCAGACTGGATCGAAGCTGGCCCCGAGCGCAAAGCGATTTATACCAATCTTGATCCGGGTGAGTATACCTTCCGGGTAAAAGCTTCTAATAACGATGGCATCTGGACGGAACAAGGCGCTGCTGTTAAGGTTGTGATCAGGCCGCCGTTCTGGAATACCTGGTGGTTCATGGCTATTGTTCTGCTGCTCACAATGATGGCAGCGTATATTATTTTAAGCAACAGGAGAAAAGCGGAGATCAGGAAAATTATTGCGCGCAAGCGGGAAGAATTGAACCAAGTGCAATTGCAATTCTTTACCAACATCTCTCACGAAGTACGTACGCCGCTTACGCTCATTACCGGCC
>JBAVMD010000233.1:0-2585 GCA_049689695.1 Chitinophagaceae bacterium
GCGACGAAGGCAGCGGCGCTTACCTGGGAAGAAAAGTAATTCAGTATTACCTGTACAATACCTTCGATGAGGAGCTCAGGTATAAATTCGATGATAAGTACAAGACATCTCCCGTGGAGATACTCGAAAACACCTATCGCAAGCCCTTGGCAAACCGTTACCTGGCTTCATTTTGCCTGTTTTTGGTGGAGAACCGCGGACATTATATGATTGAAAATATTATCGAGGATGGGCTGAATGATTTTTTCTTTCAGCATCTTTGCAAATACAACGAGAGCTGGAAATACCCTATACACTTTGTGGGCAGTGTGGCCTACGGCTTCAGGGATGTGTTGAAAGAGCTTTGCCTGTCTTATGAATTTGAATTAGGCCGCATCCTGAAAAATCCCATGGAAGGATTGATTGAATACCATACTCATTAGAAGAAATACATTGCTGATGCCTGAATTTATCAAGTTTACAGAAGAGCCAAGCAAATACCGGCACCTCGAAGAAATGAGCGTTACAGACATCCTCATCAACATCAATAAAGAGGATAAGGCAGTACCCGATGCTGTGGAAAACGCCATCCCTCAGATAGAAAAGCTGGTGGCCGTGATTGTAGACAATATGCTGGCCGGCGGAAGGCTGTTTTATGTAGGCGCCGGGACCAGCGGCCGTCTCGGCATCCTGGACGCAAGCGAAATTCCTCCCACTTACGGCATGCCGCACGGGCTGGTGATTGGTCTTATTGCCGGCGGCGATGAAGCAATACGCAAGGCCGTTGAAAAAGCAGAAGACAGTGAAGAAGAAGGCTGGGCCGACCTGGAAAAACATTTCATCAACGAAAAAGATGTGGTGATAGGCATTGCCGCCAGCGGCACTACTCCTTACGTTATAGGCGCTATGCGTGAAAGCCGCAAGCACGGTATTGTAACAGGTTGCATTACCTGCAACCAGGGCGCGCCGATTAGTGAACATGCGGATTACCCGATTGAAGTGGTAGTGGGCCCTGAATTTGTAACCGGCAGCACGCGCATGAAAAGCGGTACTGCCCAGAAGCTGGTGCTGAACATGATCTCTACGGCTGTAATGATACAGATCGGAAGAGTGGAAGATAACAAGATGGTGAACATGCAGCTCACCAATAACAAGCTGGTTGATCGCGGTGTAAAAATGCTGATGGAAAGAACCAGCCTCAGGAATTACGATGAAGCCCGCGACCTTCTTATAAAACATGGCAGTGTAAAAAAAGCAGCGAACGCAATTGGCAAGACCGGTTGATAATACCGTTGGAAGTATTTTGCCTTCCTTTCATAAACAAATTTTCTGCAGGAACGAAAATCCTCGTAACTTATGTCTACCAAAATCTATACATATGGTACGCAGATCTTTACTCTCGATTACAATGCTCATGTTGGTGGTTGCAGCTTCAGCACAAAATGCGCGTCAGGCGTATGCTATCACCGGCGGCCAGAAAGGACAAACCAGTTGGACGGAAGTACGATTGATCGATCTTACTACAGGTTCTGAGATCCAAACCATTTACACAAGCAGCCAGCAGCCACAGGTGCTGAGCGCAAGAACCAACAAAACCATTGCACTTACTACTGAAAAAGGTGCAGCAAACATGCCCTTTTCTACTTACTCCGCAGCCTGTGCGTACGATAAAAAGCACAACCGCCTGTATTATACACCCATGGGCATTAATGAGCTGCGTTATATTGAAATGAACGGAAAATCGCCCCGCGTTTTTTATTTTGACGGAGAAGCTTTTGGCGCAGCAACCGGACTGCAGGACGAAGCCAATCATATTACCCGCATGGTGATAGGGTCTGACGGCGAGGGTTATGCGCTGAGCAACGATGGTAATCATCTTATGCGTTTTACAACAGGTAAAAAACCGGTGATCAGTGATCTCGGTAATCTTGTAGACGACCAGGCAAACGGCGCAGTATCCATTCATAACCGTTGCAGCAGCTGGGGTGGAGATATGGTAGCAGATGCATTTGGAAAATTACACCTCGTATCTGCCCGCCAGGCAGTGTTTGAGATTGATCCTGGTACACGCGTTGCCAGCTTTAAAGGATATATATCAGGCCTTCCTGCAAACTATACCACTAATGGCGCTGTAGTAGATGATGAAGGCATGGTGGTGGTAGGAAGCGCTAATTCCACACAGGGATATTATACAGTAGACCTTCAGTCTTTAAAAGCAACGAAGATCGAAACAAAAGATAAGGTCTTCAATACATCTGACCTTGCAAATGGCAATCTTGCATTGCAAAAAGAAGCAGATAAAAAAGCATCTGCTGTGAGCGCTGCCTCTTTGCTCAGGCGCGATATTATCAGGAACGATAACATTTCTGTATATCCTAACCCGGTAACAGACGGAATGTTCAGGATGTATTTCGATAACCAGCCTTCCGGAAAATATGAAGTTCAGTTACTTGACCTTACAGGAAGAGTGGTGAGTGCGCAAACGGTGAATATCGGCGCCAAAACACAGGTTGAAGAAATGGTGGTGGGCAGCAAGCTTGCTCGCGGAATGTATATGGTGAAAGTGGTGGATGGAAGAAGAAAAGCGCTGTTTGCCGATAAGATAC
>JBAVMD010000234.1:0-3689 GCA_049689695.1 Chitinophagaceae bacterium
GGCCTGGTTGATCTTGTCGATCTTTTCACGTGCTTCCTTATCGGTTGCCTCGTTAGCCCTGGCCTCGTTCTTCATTTTTTCGATCTCGTCTTTGCTAAGGCCACTACCGGCTTCGATCCTGATCTTCTGCTCTTTGCCGGTGCCCTTATCTTTCGCATTAACATGCAGGATACCGTTAGCATCGATGTCAAACGTTACTTCGATCTGCGGAATGCCACGCGGGGCTGGCGGAAGACCGTCCAGGTTGAATATACCGAGGCTCTTGTTGTCTTTTGCCATAGAGCGCTCACCCTGCAATACATGGATCTGCACACCCGGCTGGTTATCGGAAGCGGTTGAGAATGTCTCCGATTTTTTAGACGGAATGGTAGTATTGGATGGAATAAGCGTTGTCATAACCCCGCCCAGAGTTTCGATGCCCAGGCTTAAAGGCGTAACGTCCAGCAGCAACACATCCTTTACTTCACCGGTAAGCACTGCGCCCTGAACAGCCGCGCCGATAGCTACAGCTTCGTCGGGGTTTACGCTCTTATTCGGTTTTTTATTGAAGAATTTCTCTACTATTTCCTGCACTTTAGGAATACGGGTAGAACCACCTACCAGTATCACTTCATCGATCTGCGAAACGTTGAGGCCGGCATCTTTCATAGCCTGCTCGCAGGGGCGAAGGCAGCGCTCGAATAACTTATCTGCCAGCTGCTCAAATTTAGCTTTAGTCAGCTTCTTCACCAGGTGCTTGGGTACGCCGTCAATAGCCGTAATATAAGGCAGGTTAACCTCTGTTTCGGTTGAAGAAGACAATTCTACCTTGGCTTTTTCAGAGGCTTCCTTAAGACGTTGAAGCGCCATTGGATCTTTGCGGAGATCAACGGACTCATCTTTTTTAAATTCGTCTGCCAGCCAGTCCATAATCACTTTGTCAAAATCGTCACCGCCCAGGTGGGTATCACCATTAGTGCTTTTTACCTCGAAAACGCCATCGCCTAATTCAAGGATGGAGATATCGAACGTACCGCCACCAAGGTCAAATACGGCGATCTTATGATCATGTGTTTTTTTATCAAGCCCGTAAGCCAGTGCGGCTGCCGTAGGTTCGTTGATAATGCGGCGTACGTTAAGTCCTGCTATTTCGCCGGCCTCTTTGGTGGCCTGGCGCTGTGCATCGTTAAAGTAAGCAGGCACGGTAATAACCGCTTCGTTCACCTCCTGGCCCAGGTAATCTTCAGCAGTTTTTTTCATTTTCTGCAGGATCATGGCAGATAATTCCTGCGGAGTATATAAACGGCCATCTATGTCAATACGAACGGTATTATTGTCACCTTTTACCACCTTATAGCTCCAATGGCTCAGTTCCTCGGTCACTTCGTCGTAACGGCGACCCATGAAACGCTTCACGCTCATGATGGTATTATGCGGGTTAGTAATGGCCTGGCGCTTAGCGGGATCACCTACCTTGCGTTCGCCATTTTTAAGGAAAGCCACTACCGAAGGCGTTGTGCGGCGACCTTCCTCGTTAGGGATCACCTGTACCTCGCTACCTTCCATTACAGCTACGCAGCTGTTGGTTGTTCCTAAGTCTATACCAATTATTTTTCCCATATCTCTAAAGAATTTAATGTTCAGGTAAGGTTATCAATGATTATGCCGCCAAGCCCGGGAGTGCAAAATTGGCAGGCGTTTTTTTACGTGAAAGAAAGGGTCATTTGACGCTTGCGCCTGCACACCGGCACCAATACTTTTGAAAAGTATCAAAATTTTCCATTGGTTTTGTAAACATGAAACTAAAGCAATAATTTGCCTGCACAGGCTATCCTCCGCACCGGTTAATTTTCTGTTTGTAGCAGGCTTCTCATCTTACAACCCTTAATCGTTTTACCATGATCTACCAATTCTGGGTGCCATTTGTCCTGCTCCTTATTGCCATTATTTACTGGGATATTAAATACGAGATACTCCGTGACATCAGTAAAGTAGATCCGAAGCCATATAGCTGGTCCCGGGTGCAGCTTGCCTGGTGGACGGTGATCATTCTGTCTTCATTCATTGCCATTTTATGGCGTGACGGCAGGGCTCCCTCGCTTCATTACTCTACCATTGTATTGCTGAGCATCAGCGTGGCTACTACAGCCGCCGCAAGGGCCATAGATGTATCTGACATTACCAACGGTCTTATGAGGCACCAGAGCCAGAAGCATGTAAACAACGGGAGTTTCCTGATTGACATCCTTTCAGACCAAAATGGCATGAGCATTCACCGGTTGCAGGCGGTAGGGTTCAACCTTGTATTTGGTATATGGTTCATCTGCATAGTGCTGCAGAATCTTGTGGATTTTCCGAACGCTGCGCTTATTTGTGATATTTATTCGGGCATGCCGGATGCATTAAAGAATTGCAATGCAAATCCACTGGACTTTATCATGCCCGCCATATCTGATAATAATCTCGTTCTGCTTGGCGTAAGCTCTGCCACCTATGCCGCCATTAAAACAACGGAAAACAAAGTAACCGATCCCACGCCTCCGCCTGGAGATAACAGCAGCGCAGTTCCGCCTGCACCACCTGCTCCACCCATAACTACCACTTCAATAAGCACACCCGGCGTAAACATGCCTGGCGTGAATACTACCGGCACAAGCACGACCGGTGTAAACACTCCCGTTGAAGACGATTCCAATAGTGGCCAGCATGACCGTTAAATAATTGCATTATGACAACCTTCGACCTTAATAATACAGTATTGTCAGACCTGTTTAGAATAAACAGCATTGAAATACCGGCAGGTGCTGCATTGGTATTTGTGGGAATAAGAGGATGCCTGCCACTTGACCCTGCCGATACAGCATTCAGGCAAGCGCATACGCTGTCGATCCGGGAAATAGATCATAAAAATTTACGCTGTACGATGGTGCAGTGGAAGCCTGCTTCCGGCGATATAGCTGTATTTGCAGGAAGCACAGTGCCGAGCATTGCAAATATCTTAGGGTTTCGCGCCAGGCCGCCAAGAAAATCCAACTGTATGTCGCCCGGATTTTACAGGAACTACGTAAAAGGAAAGCACAGGCCGGTCAATACAAGAAACCATCACGACGGCTTCCGGCAAAACGGGCAACCGCTTGCGATACGCAGAACCTTCGATAATACATTTTACGACAATTTCGACACGATCGAAATCTCTACGGGATGTGACGATAACATGCACGCGGCATGGACAATGGATACCGATTCAGAATACTTTTCCAGCGCAGGATGCCAGGTGATCATGGGTATTCCTTTTTGCGATTCCACCAGGAATAGCCAAAGCGATAATAAGGGACCGTGGAAAGCTTTTAAAGATAATGGCTATGCTGTTGATCAAACAACCTTTCCTTATGCCTTGTGTCTTTCTGCTGAAGTTTTTAAGATCGCTAACAGTAAAGGCAGACCTGTGAGTCCGCGGCTCAAATTCGGTTCCTCCGGCGACCTTGTAAAGCAGCTGCAGCAGAAATTAATAGATATGAATTTTTTGTCGGGTACTGCTGATGGTGATTTTGGAAAAAACACCTTCAATGCGGTAAAAAGGTTCCAGTTGGAGAACTTCGGGCTGGCTGCGGTAGATTGTGTTGTTGGTCCGGTTACTGCGGCGGCGCTGGGTGTGGTATGGACGGATGTGGTGATTTAATTAATGATAATAAAACTGACTGCTACTATGT
>JBAVMD010000235.1:0-3765 GCA_049689695.1 Chitinophagaceae bacterium
GCACTGGAGTTACACGCATCAGGGGATTGAAAAGGCTGAAGCATAAGGAAAGCGACCGGGGTATAACACTGCAGCAGGAATTTGAAAAGCTGAGTACAAGAATAGATCTTGACAATGACGAAATGCTGGTGTACGGAAACGGCAACGTGTTCGTAAAAAACCATGTACTAAATTCACATCATGATCACCGCATTGCCATGGCGTGCGCCGTAGCTTGTTTGCCGGCTGATTTTTATGTGGAGATAAGGCATGCCGAAGCGGTGAACAAATCATATCCTGATTTTTTTAAACACCTGCAAAGCTTAGGCGCTGTTGTAGCGGTACAGGAAACACTGGAACGGCTTTAAATAAATTAGAACGTTTTATGAACTCATTCGGCCGCATATTCAGGTTGCACATTTTTGGCGAATCGCACGGCGAAAGCGTGGGATTGGTTATTGATGGCTGTCCCGCAGGGCTTCCATTATCTGTAGATGATTTCCTGGGCGATATTGAAAGACGCAAAGGCGGATTGCAAAAAGGAACTACTCCACGCCAGGAAGACGACCTGCCTATTTTTAAAAGCGGCATTTTCAACAATACCACAACAGGCGCGCCCATCACTATTTTATTCGAGAACAAGAATACACGTTCAACAGATTACCAGAAGCAGCGCGCAGTGCCGCGGCCGGGTCATGCGGATTTTGTTGCCAGCAAAAAATTCGGTGGTTATGAAGACTATCGCGGCGGCGGTCATTTCAGCGGACGGCTCACCGTTTGCCTGGTTGCTGCGGGCGTAATAGCAAAAAAGCTGCTAACGGGCATCAGCATACGATCCACCATACTCGAGATAGGCGGCGAAGCAGATGTTGACAAAGGATTGCAAAAAGCCATCGATGCAAAAAACTCTGTAGGTGGCATTATCGAATGCAGGGCGAATGGTTTACCCATCGGGTTGGGCGAACCTTTTTTCGATTCGGCAGAATCTGTATTGAGCCACGCAGTGTTTGCTATTCCCGCAGTACGCGGCATTGAATTCGGTACCGGGTTTCCCGCTGCAAGAATGTTCGGCAGTCATCACAACGATGCCATTGAAGATATGGAAGGAAAGACCGCTACCAATCATGCAGGAGGCGTGGTGGGAGGGCTTACCAATGGCAACGAACTGGTGTTCCGCATCGCCATCAAACCAACTTCTTCAACGCCAAAAGAGCAGCAGACATTGAATTGGGAAACGGGTAAGGTGGAATCTTTTTCTGTAAAAGGCCGGCACGATCTCAGCATTGCACTGCGTGTTCCGGTGGTGCTGGAAGCTGTTACTGCTTTTGTGTTGGCAGACCTGATGATGATGGAAGGACATATTCCCCGGATAATGCAACAGCCTTAAGGCGTATGCGGCTCCCAATAACTATCGTGCAGCCATTGTCTCGCTTCTTCTTCACTCTCGAAATACTGCACTTCAAAAGTATTTGCCGGATTTGCTTCGATGGTTTGCTCAATGCTTACCTGGTTGAGGAACTGGGGCGGAATAATGATGGCCCATTTTTTCAGATGTATCTCATTGAATACTGACACTACATGCTGGTTGATCCATTCCTGCACTTCTTTTGGAATGATGTAGTCAAACCTGCTGGCATCTACAAGAATGTTCTCAGGCTGAAATTTGCGTATGGTATTGGCGTATTCAAGCCATTCATGCTGAAATCCGGGCCGGCCCATGTTTTCAGGATGGTCCATAATTACCCGTTTAATCAGGGAGTACTCAGGATGATACTCTATAAACTGGTACGCAGAACGATAGAGTTCTGGCATAGGTTAAAGTTTAATAAGATAAGGCTGTACCTAATGTACGAAATTCCGGAAGACTTTGATTTTTTTGTTTATTTCCTGAATTCAAAAAAGTCATTAGGTCATTGGGTCATTGGGTCATTGGGTCATTGGGTCATTGACTAATGACTAATGACTTAATGACCCAATGACCAACGACTATTGACTAATGACTAAGTTTAAGTTTTTTAAACGCCACATCCATTACTTCCCAGCTTCCTGTATTAGGAAAGCTGTAATGCCACCATTCCGATTCAAACAAAACAAAGCCGCAGGATTCCATCGTTTCTTTTAATAATTTCCTGTTCTGCAACACGGCCGCAGACAATTGTTTAAAAGGATGATGCGCCGTATCGCTGAAATTATCATAACCCGTTCCCATGTCCAGTTCCTTGCCGCTTGCCAGTTCGATAATAGTAAGATCAACAGCCAGTCCGCGGTTATGACCGCTGCCCTTAGCAGGATTAGCTACATACCGTTCGTCTTTCACCATCTCCCAGAATTTTTCCGTGACCGAATAAGGCCGGTATGCATCCCAGATCTTCAGGCCGTATCCCTGTGTATTGAGCTTTTGCTGGGCACACTGAAGGGCTTTTGCAGCCGGCAGGCGAAGAAAAGTATGCCTTGTGCCTGCTGCATACATGCGGTGATGCATAAAATTATTCAGTCCCGCATACCTGAGTTCATACTGAAGGTTCGGAATAAGCGTTTTAAGCTCTACCATTTTTTGCGTGCTGTCTGCAGACACAGTTCGCTCATACAATTTTCGCGTGTTTATGACCTTAAGGCCATACTTATTTACGGGAATTTCCTGCGCTGCTGTGGAAAAAACC
Organism: Chitinophagaceae bacterium; assembly: GCA_049689695.1. Lineage (GTDB taxonomy): Bacteria > Bacteroidota > Bacteroidia > Chitinophagales > Chitinophagaceae > DASPKM01. The sequence continues at coordinate 2,640 of JBAVMD010000235.1, forward strand.
ATGGCGGCCAGCAGGAACAATACCAATGATATTCTAAAGCCTTGCATTATATTGGGATGAATTTAAACCTTCAGCAGCAGGTTACAGCTGACCGGAAGATATAAATATTCATGAGAATTGCTCGCATAATACCCTTTACCCAGGCATGTTTTCTCCTGCTGTTCCTGTTCGCGGTAGCATCTGCCTGCCGCAGCAAGGTTAAACCGCCGGAGCACGACATCGTTAAAACAGAAGAAGCCTGGGAGGTGCGTACTTCGCGTAACCTGCAGGATAATCTCGCGTATGCGCTGGACAATAAAGGCAACCTCGATGATACTTTTCACCTGGAATATATAAAAGTCGCCAATGCTGTTTATAAGGATAACAATTATCAGCTTATCTGGAGCATCAGGGGTGAACCCAGCCGCATAGCCGATAACCTCTACACCTTTGTAAGCAATGCAAAATTGTATGGGCTTTTCCCTTCGGATTACGCTTTCGGCAGGCTGCGCCATTTCCGGGAACTGATGGAAAAAGATTCTATTGCAAAAAAAGATGCTGCGCTTTGGGCCCGTCACGACCTGGTGCTGACCAACTCATTCTTTTCATTGGTAAAAGACCTGAAGCATGGAAGACTACCATACGACAGCACTACTTTACGGAGGGATAGCCTGATCACCGACTCATTTTATTTAGCCCAGCTAAACGCAGTGATCAGCCTGCGCCAGGTTAACCAGGTGCTGGAAGATCTGGAGCCTAACCATACCGGTTATGATTCAATTAAGGCCTATTTGCCGCGTTTTCTTGATTCGGCTGACTTCCGGCCTTATACACGGCTGGTGTATCCTTATAAGGATTCTATTGCGTTTTATGGCCTGCTGCAGCAGCGCCTGCACGAGATTGGTGTGCTTGACTCTTTGAAAGCATCGCCCGATACGGCTACAATAGCGCCGGCCGTACGAAAATACCAGAAGGCCAGGAACCTTAAAGTGACCGGCAAGCCCAATGAAAGCCTGGTGTACAGCCTGAACATGACGGATTATGAACGCTTCAGGAGTATTGCGGTAAACATGGACCGTTACAAGCACCTGCCGGATACCATGCCTAACACCTATGTATGGGTAAACATTCCTTCTTACCTGATGAC
>JBAVMD010000236.1:0-5683 GCA_049689695.1 Chitinophagaceae bacterium
GTTGAAGTGCTGGTGATCGTAGGTACATTAAATGGTTTTATTCTGCCTGTTGCGCTTGCTCTGATGCTGCTGGCAGTACATAAGAAAAATCTAATGAGAGGCTATAAGTACTCTACCGTACTGCAGATCATCGGCTGGATAGTAGTGCTTATACTAAGCTGGATGGTCGTAAAAACCATCGTCTCCTTTTAATCAGCTTATCAGCTAATCATCTCATCAGCTCATCTGATCTTTATTAGCGTTTCTTTTGCAATTTCACCTGCAATTTTCCGTTCTTTGCTTGTTCTCCAACTTCAACTCCCCTTGTAATAAGGCTACTTATTGCTTAATACTTTATTATGATTGATAAACCCAACAACAAGGGGCAGAACGGACTATTGACCTATGCCTCGTTCGAACATTCACATAAGAAAACGAACAATCGAAATTTTTTATGGTGGTGCTCCGGCGCCCACCAGGACCTGCTGCGGCAATTCCCTTCGGAACATAGCAAATATGCCGGTATAGGCGGCGTAGTGCTGGCCACTTTCATACTCGCTGCCATAGCGGGTGGTTATGCGGTTTACAGCGTATTCGGCAACTGGATGTGGACCGTTGCTTTTGCCATCGTATGGGGATTGATCATTTTCAATTTTGACCGGTTTCTTGTTTCTACCATGCGCAAGTATGGCGTAAGCAAGGGACAGCAGATACGCATGGCGGTGCCGCGTATCTTACTCGCATTGCTCATAGGCATTACCATTGCAAGACCACTTGAACTGAAAATTTTCGAGAAAGAGATCGATGTGAAAGTGCTGGAGAACCGCCACAAGAAAATGCTTCTGAACGATAGCCTCCTGAACAAAGAAATACTTACGTCGATACAGGTAGCAGACACTGAACGTAGCCGCATGGTTGCCAGAAAGCTGTCGCTGGAAGATACCTTGCACAGGCTTCAGCAGGCTTATGTTGCCGAAGCTGATGGCACCGGCGGCTCTCTGCAGCGCGGTATTGAATCGCTCACCTTATTAAAACGCGATGCATACAACAATGCATTGCGTCAGCATACTCCCGAACTGCAGGAATTGCAGAATGGTATTGCTTACCAGGACAGCGTGCTTTCAAGCGTAAGAGCTACCAACGAGGGCAAGCGTAAACAATACGAGACGGGGCTGGCAGATAAGGTTGGTTTCCTGGAGCGCAACAAAGCCTTATCAGATTTGTCTGACGAAGAAAGCAGCGTGTGGTGGAGCAACGTGCTGTTATCATTACTGATCATATTGATCGAGATAGGTCCCGTACTTTCAAAGCTCATATTAAATGTGGGTCCTTACGATGTAGCGCTTGCCAAGGAAGAATTGCTACAGATGGCCACTGCTGAGCAGGAAATGCGTACCGAAAAAGAAACGCTCATCGAAAAGCACAGGCTCATTGCACAAAGAAAGAAACAGGTATCCGAAGACCTGGTAGAAAAAGTTACTGAGCTGCAACAGCAACAACTCGATAAAGATCTTCAACAGTGGCAAAAGGGAGAAACCGGAACTGTGAAGAAAGAATCACTGGATGATGTGCTTGCAAGATCGAAGGGACAGTATGAGTATAAGGGAGAGAATATTTTGTAAACAAAATATAAGGCACAAGGTACAAGGTACAAGGTACAAGAAGCAAGTAAAGATAAAAGCACGAAGTGGCCCTTCATTCTTTACTTGCTTCTTGTACCTTGTACCTTGTGCCTTATGCGTGCCAAAATCATTCTTACCACTTCAGCAGCCCAGCGCCCATATTCCTTCCCCGAAGGATGCAGCTTATCCGCTGCCAGCAGGCTTTCATCCTGCGCCGCTTCGCGGGTGCCGGGAGTAATATCGATGTAATGCGTTTTGAATTTTTCTGCGATGCTTTTATTCACCGCGTTGAAGGCATCTATCTCTCCCGAAATTTTTTGCTGATCACGCCCCGAAGCAAAAGGCGTAATACCCCAGTCGGGGATTGAAAGCACCATCACGCGTGAAGGATCGCTGTTTGAAAACGCAATGGATTGCTGCAGCAATTCCGTGAATTGCGTTTTATATTCATCAACCGTTCTCCCGCGGTATTGATTGTTCACGCCAATCAGCAGGCTTACAAAATCGTACGGCGGTTGCAATCGTGTATGGGTGATGTTGCTGAAAAGTTCGTCGGTGGTCCAACCCGTTTTAGCAATGATCTCTGGCGCATTAAAGCGATGCCCTGCTTTACGCAATAATTGCACGGCCTGGCAGGGAAATGATTCATAAAGCGGAACACTTTCGCCTATGGTGTAGGAGTCGCCGAGAGCTAAATAGGTGTAAGTAGACATGTAAAAAATTAAGGAACAAGGAACAAGAATAAACACCAAAAAACAAATGACAAGCATCAAGAAATAATCAATAATTAAATAATTAATAATTACTTCTTTCTCCTGATCCTGACCACTGCATTCTGTGTAAGACTGCTGGATAAGTATACTTCGTTTCTTTCTTCGCCATCGTACACGATCATCAGGGCGGTGTTGGGCGGAATTTTTCCGAGGTTTTCAGCAAACATCGTGATCTCGTTTACTTCCTTTGTACTGTCGAGCTTTATATACAGGTTCAGTCCGCGCACATCCAGCTCCATGCGTGCAAGCACCGGTTGCCCGTTCATGAAAACTGAAATGCTGTCGCCATCAATATCGCCATTATCGTAAAAGCTGATGCGTAATGAGTCTTTGCTCACCGTGATCTCTTTCTGAAAAATATTCTTGCGCGCTTCATAGCGCGTGATCAGGTTCTGCCGGCTGTTCGTATCAGGAGCAGCTATCTGCGTAGTTGCAGGATTTGAATTAACAGTAGTATTCTTATCGGCATATACAATGTCTTCCGGTAACGGCGACCATACTTTCTGACCGGCAACTGTATTCTTCAGGATCGAATCCTGGTTCAGCTCATTGCCATCGAGCGTATAGTTCACACGCACATCGGGGCAAGTGTGCTTGTATTTTTCCTGCCGCAGAAAAAATCCCTGCAATGTGCTTTTGGCTTTGGATACCATGAGTGTTCCTTCAAAATCCATCGGGCAATCGATGCGCGAATTCATACTAGACCTGAAATGAACGAGTGGAAGATTTTTGATGGAAACCCGTCGTGTTCTTTGATCGTACCTGCCTCTTATAAAAACGCTCTGGTACATGTTCTTAAAATAATAACCGAACACGCCCTCCACTTCATCGCCCTTTTGTTTTAAAACAAGCTCTGTAAGATAATTGTTGTGCAGCCCTTCCATATCAACATCCGCGCGCCCATACCAGGAGCCGGTGATGTTTTGAGAATAAGACAGGAGGCTGATAAATATCAGGGAAAGAAGAGAAGCGCTTTTTTTCATTTGCGGGTCAGTTTACAATGAAAAGATGGCCGGCATAATGGTTGAAGATACTCGAAAAAATCAAGCCAGATTTTTAAGCAGGCGGCTTTAGCAAAAAATTATTTGAGGTAGCGTTTCATTTCACGATCGGTATCGCGCTGGCGAATGGTTTCGCGCTTATCATACAAATGTTTTCCTTTGCCTAATCCTATATCCATCTTTGCAAAGCCGTTCTCATTAAAATAAATGCGCAAGGGCACAATGGTATATCCTTTTTCCTTGATCTTGCCTTCCAGCTTTTTGATCTCTTTTTTATTCAGCAATAATTTTCTATCCTGCACAGGATCGTGATTGCTGCTGGTGCCATGCGAGTACTCTGCAATATGAAGGCTTTTGATCCACAGCTCGCCCTTATGAATGAAACAGTAGCTATCGTTAAAGCTTGCTTTGCCTGCACGCAATGATTTTACTTCAGTACCGGCCAATACAAGGCCCGCCGAGTATTTATCCTCGATGTGATATTCGTGATATGCGCTGCGGTTACGAAGTTCCATAATGATCAGGAGGCAAGTGGGGAATAGCTAGAGGCGAGTGGGGAACTGTATTGCCCTACTTGCTATTTCCTACTTGCTACTCGCAAAATTAATTCTTAAAAAGTGTAAGTACATTAGCCAGTTTATCTTTCAGTTCCTTGCGGCTAACGATAAAATCAAGAAACCCATGTTCCAGCAGAAACTCGCTTCGCTGAAAACCTTCCGGCAGGTCTTTCTTAATGGTTTCTTTAATAACACGCGGGCCTGCAAAACCGATCAATGCGCCCGGCTCGGCTATGTTCAGGTCTCCCAGCATTCCAAATGAAGCGGAAATTCCTCCGAACGATGGATCAGTGAGCAATGAAATGAAAGGTATGCGCGCCTCGCTCAGTTGCGTAAGCTTGCCCGACACTTTTGCCAGCTGCATCAGTGAGAATGCACTTTCCATCATGCGTGCGCCGCCGGATTTGCAAATGATGAGCAAGGGAATGCGATGTTCTATACAATGGTCTATGGCCCTGCAGATACGTTCACCCATCACGCTTCCCAAAGAGCCGCCGATGAATTCAAAATCCATGCAGCCTACTATCAGCTCATGATCGTGAATAGGGCCTTTGGCGATGCGGATAGAATCTGTTATATCGGTTTTATTCCACGTTTCCTCAAGCCTTTTCTTATATGATTTCAGGTCGGTAAAATTCAGAAAATCTTTCGACCTGATCTCTTCGAACAAAACCTCGTAATCGTTGTTATTGAAAAGTATTTCAAAATATTCTGAGCTTCCAATGCGGTGGTGATGGTTGCACTTGGGGCAAATGAATAAATTCTCACGCAGCTCAGTAACGGTACATATATAATTGCATTCGGGGCATTTGCTCCAAAGGCCTTCCGGGGTTTCTTTTTTTTCTGCTGTGCTGGTAAGGATACCTTTTTTGATGCGCTTGAACCAGCTGGCCTTCGTTTCTTCTGTATGTCCTTCTTCTCCTGCCAGGTTAGCGTCAAAGTCCTCTTCTCTTGCCATTCATAACAGTTTTGGCGGCTAAGATAGGGAATTAGGGAATTAGCTGATTGGATAATTAGCTGATTAGCTGATGCCGGAAACATGAGTTTAAGGAACTACTAATCAGCTTATCAGCTAATCATCTCATCAGCTCATTAAATAAAAACCTGCCTGCTATAGCATCTGAATTGTTCCTGTGCTATTTTTGTGCCGCCTTAAAAACAGCAGCTATAGCATTTCAACACCAAAAAATGCTGTAGAAAAACTTATTAATACATGAAATGGTCTGCATTCTTCACTTCTTCGATTGGTAAGAAATTCGTAATGGCGCTGACGGGTTTGTTCCTGATTTCCTTCCTCGTTGTGCATGTGGGAGTGAATGCGTGCATCTGGGCCAACGATGGCGGTTCTATGTTCAACCGCGCCGCACATTTTCTCGGTTCCACCGTGGTGATCAGGATAATGGAAGTGGTATTGTTCATCGGCTTTATCATCCACATCATCCAGGGATGGGTGCTGGAAGTACAAAACAGGCGAACGCGCAGGCAGGGCTATGCTGTTACACTCGGCAACCGCGGCAGCAAATGGTACAGCCGCTCCATGGGATTGCTCGGAACGCTGTTGTTCCTTTTCCTGGTACTGCATATTTCGCATTTCTGGATATCTTCCCGCATCACGCACGATCTGCCACAAGTGGAATACAACGGAGTGGAAATGCACAACATGTACGTGCGTATGTTAGAAGTATTTCAAAGTCTTACAGTAGTTATTTTATATGTAGTGGGATGCATTTCGCTTGCGTACCACCTTATGC
>JBAVMD010000237.1:0-6456 GCA_049689695.1 Chitinophagaceae bacterium
GCGCAAGCCTCTACTTTCTTCTCCAGCTCTTCAATCTTCTTGGTTAATTTTTCAATCACTGATTGCTGCTCCTGCACCGCCTTTACCAGCGGCACTACAAAATCAGCATAGCTCAGGCTGTACAGTCCATCGGGTGTGGATGGTTTTGTAACGCCATGAAAATCGTAATTGCATGCTTTGGCAGCCTGCTCTACTTCCTGTGCAAGAAAACCGGTGATCTTTCTTTTTTCGATATCGTATTTTTCGGCCCATTCTTTTTCGCCTTTGTCTTTAACGGCGGCTCTCGTCATATCATTTTGCCTGTGGATGTTGAGATGATAAGTTACAGGCCGCAGTTTATTAATAAAAGCAAGGCCCTGTACATCTTCTTTAATATCCTGCTTGATGCGCTCATCGCTGTAAGTACTCCAGCCAACCTGCCCGCCAATCCACACCACGCTGCTGTTACCTACTTCCACGCTGTTGCTGATACTAGAACCGCTTCCCACATTATAACCGATGCCGGTATAATTACTAATTGTGCCGGTAGTTGGATATGCATTGTATCCAAGCGCTGTATTGGTATTGCCAGTTGTTGTAGCATAAAGGGCCCGATAACCCATTGCAGTATTAAAATACCCGGTAGTGTTATTGAACAGTGCTTTTGAACCAACCCCCGTGTTGCCAAGGCCCTGAATGCCTGTAGGCGGAGGAAAATTATATCCTGTCCAGTAAAGCGCTGAATCACCAACGGCAACACAATTGCTTCTGCTGGCATTCCAGTAAAGTGCAGATGCTCCTACCGCAACATTTGAATTGCCGGAAGAAGTATTGCCTGCAGCAAATGCTCCGACCGCAGTATTGGTATTGCCGGAATTGGCAAATCCTAATGCCTGCAATCCAAACCCTGAATTATAGGTGCCGGTACGATTGTCGCCCAATGCATAGTAACCGGTGGCCGTATTGTGACTGCCTGTTGTATTCATGATGAGTGCTGCCCCACCCGAAGCGGTATTCAGGTACCCGGATGTGTTAGAGTATAAAGACCTCCAGCCAAGCCCGGTGTTATAGTTGCTGCTTGTAGAAACCTTGAGAGCTTCTACCCCCAAGGCTGTATTTCCAAATCCCGTAATGCCTGCGCCTGCACTTTTGCCCAATGAAGTATTGTCGTTACCAAGCGTGCCGGCATGAACATTCACGATCCGGAAGCGCAACGGCTGGTTATCGGTTGTGCCAACAAAATGTATGGAAGGATTAGTGCCTGCGTTTCCTAAAAGGTTCCAGGATTGTGCCTGAGCGGCTGAAAATAATAAACAGCAAGACATCGGTAGTAATAATAACCGTTTCATTTGTGATTGTTTTATAGTTGAACAAATAGGGGAAGAGAACGGCGCGATTGAATGGGTATCTAATTTAACAATTATTCATTATTGATGGTTAATTATTAAAAAAGCCCGCTCATACCTGAACGGGCCCTGAATAATTAATCATCAATAATAAATAATTCTTTACTCTCCCATCATCCCCACAATTGCTCCCCTTATCTCTTCCTCATTCGGTTTGCTGAAGTAATCGCCGTCTGAACCATACGCAGGCCTGTGCGCCTTGCCGGTGATGGTGCGTGGAGCAACATCCAGCCACCGGTAACCACCCTGCTCTTCCATAACTTTATTGAACATGAAAGCAGCAGCGCCGCCGGGCACGTCCTCATCTATAAAAACAATCCTGTTGGTCTTTTTTAAAGAAGATAAAATGATGTGATGGATATCGAAAGGCAACAGCGTCTGTACATCTATGATCTCGCAACTGATGCCAGCCCTTTGCAATGATTCGGCCGCATCCTGTATTATCCTTAAAACAGATCCATAAGAAACGATGGTCACATCGCTGCCTTCGCGGATAATTTCAGGCACGCCCATCGGCACAGTATAAGACAATAAATTAGAAGGAAGCTTTTCCTTCAGGCGATAGCCGTTCAGGCATTCCACCACAATGGCGGGATCGTTGCTTTGCCGTAAAGTATTATACATACCTGCAGCCTGCGTCATGTTGCGCGGAACGCATACATGCATACCGCGGAGTGAATTGATCACCATGCCCATGGGAGAACCGCTGTGCCAGATGCCTTCGAGGCGGTGACCGCGCGTGCGCACAATGAGCGGACAACTTTGCTGCCCGAAAGTGCGGTAGTGAAGCGTAGCTACATCATCGCTCAAAGGCTGCAGTCCGTAAATCAGGTAATCCAGGTATTGTATTTCCGCAATGGGACGCAACCCGCGAAATGCAAGGCCGATGCCTTGTCCCATAATAGTAAGCTCACGTATACCGGTATCGAATATGCGCACATCGCCATGCTTTGACTGCAGGCCGGCAAAACCCTGGTTCACATCGCCGATCTGCCCCAGGTCTTCACCAAAGGCAACCATTCTCTTATCATTAGCGAACAGCTCATCGAAATATTTATTCAATACTTCATAACCGTTCACGGCAGGCGAATCGTTATTGAAAACTGCTTTCACCACAGGCACTTTTAAGGCGCTCTTAGGTCCCTGGTCGTACAGGTGTGAATTGAAAAGTGCGGCATTCTCCTTCTGAAGCGAATGATAGTAATCTTTTATTTCGAACGATTGCGGGGAATCGCCCGCTGTTGTTACAGCTTCATACAATGCGCTCATGATGTCGCGGCGCAACGGCTCGCGCATGGCGCTGAGCTCTGATCTTATTTTTTGCAGGCGTCCTTCCGTATCCACACCATTGCCGATGAGGTCATCCATCAACGACACGCTGCGTTGCAACTGCTGGCGGATTGGCTCAACAAATTCCTGCCAGGCTGCAGACTTCTCGCCCCGTACAAATTCTTTTGCCTTTAACTCGATATCATTTAATTCTTCGTCGGTCGCTAAAGCATTATCGATGATCCATTCCCGCATTTTCTTCATACCGTCCCATTCGCGTTCCCAGCTCAGGCGTTCAGGCGTCTTATAACGCTCATGGCTTCCTGAAGTGGAATGCCCCTGCGGCTGTGTGATCTCCTCAACATGAAATATGGCGGGCACATGCGTATCCCTTATCCTTTGAATGCCCTCCTCAAACGTCTGACACATGCCTGCGTAATCCCAGCCCTTTACACGGTAAATGTCCAGTCCGTTAGTGCCTTCCTTTTTCTGCATGCCTTTCAAAGCTTCTGATATAGAGGCTTTGGTGGTCTGGTATTTTTTAGGGACTGAAATGCCATAGCCATCGTCCCACACAAAAATGGCGAGCGGCACCTGCAGCACACCGGCCGCGTTTACTGTTTCCCAGAAATGCCCTTCTGAAGTGGAGGCATCGCCAATGGTAGCAAAGCAAACTTCATTACCATTATCGCTTAGTGAATCCAGTTCGGCCAGGGCCTTATTATTCCTGAACAGCTTGGAGGCGAAAGCCAGTCCGAGGCTGCGTGGCATCTGGGCTGCCGTAGGCGATATATCGGAGGCTACATTTTTCTGATCTGCAAGGCTCAGCCATTCCCCCTGTTCATCTATATTAGGCGTACAAAAATGGGAATTCATCTGTCGGCCCGCACTGAAGGGGTCATGGGCAACATCAGGGTCTGCATACAACTGGGCAAAAAACTGCCGCACACTGCCGAGGCCGGATGCAAAAATGAAGGTTTGGTCGCGGTAATAACCCGACCTGAAATCCCCGGGTTTAAAGAACTTGGCCATGGCCACCTGGGGCACTTCTTTTCCATCCCCGAATATGCCGAACTTGGCTTTGCCCGTAAGCACTTCTTTACGGCCTAACAGGCTGGCTTCCCGGCTTTCACACACCACTTCGTAGTCTTTCAGCACCTCTTCCCTGAACCGTTCGAAGGATAGTTTCTGCTCGTCTACCGCCTGGTTTTGTAAACTGGATTCCATGGCAGCAAATGTATATCAATTCCCTTCAATGGATATGCTTGTTAAAAAAATGTCAGCCCTTGTAATTTTGTTGGCACGGCTGGCGTTTAATGATTATTTTTGGCTTAACATCTTCGTTTATGAAAAACATATTTCTACTCCTTTTGCTCGTTTCTTTCACGTTTGCGGTAAAAGCGCAGAATGCCGCTACCACGGCTCCTGCGGTTGAACTGATACAGGCTAAAGAAACCACACACGATTTTGGCAAGATACCTCAGGGACGCCCTGCCAATTATGTGTTCGAGATCATCAACACAGGCAAAGAGCCTCTGAAGCTTGACAATGTTCAAGCCTCCTGCGGCTGTACTACTCCTGAATGGAGCAAGGACGCCATACCCGCCGGCGGTACTTCAAAGATCGTGGTTGGGTATAACGCTTATGCCGAAGGATATTTCGAAAAAACGATCACTGTGCAATACAACCAGGGTCAAAGCAAGATACTGGTGATCAAGGGGACCGTATATAAAGCACCCCCTACCCCTGCCCCGGAGAACGCCAGCGTTAAATTATTGAAGCAAGCAAACCAATAGTATTTCGGTTACGTCTTGTATCTTAACCCAACGCACTGTCGTCTGAAAACGAATAAACTAATAAACAAACAAACTAATAAACTCATAAGTATGAAGAAAGCACTTGTAGCCTTATCTTTTCTGCTTGTATCAGCAACAATGTTTGCGCAAACAGCAGCTTCTGTTACTCCGCCTAAGACACAAAAGAAAGCAGAGGACTATGTGAAGTTCAAAGAAGCAGAACATAATTTCGGAAAGATCAAACAGGGAACTCCTGTTACTTACGATTTCCAGTTCAACAACATCAGCAATCAGCCTGTGGTGATTGAATATGCAAGCGCAAGCTGCGGATGTACTACGCATACCTGGCCTATGGCTGCCATCGGCAAAAGCAAGGCTGATAAGATAACTGCAGGCTTCAACGCCGCAGCGCCTGGTCCTTTCAATAAAACCATCACAGTAAAGCTGGCTGGTATTGAAATGCCTACCACCCTTACCATCAAGGGCGAAGTTCTGAGCGCTGAGGATTTTGCGAAGTATGAGTCTTCGAAGAAAAGTGGAAGTAAATAATTATTGATTATTAATTATTAATTATAAAGGTCCCTGCATTTTATGCGGGGATTTTTTTATGGGCCCGCTAATAATCAATAATCAATAATTAATAATCAAAACTATCTTTGCCCTCTATGCTCAAAATATCCCATCGCGGTGAAACGATGCCGCCTTCTCCGATCAGAAAGCTGGTTCCTTATGCCGAAGCTGCTAAAAAGAAAGGAACGAAAGTATATCACCTCAATATCGGCCAGCCCGATATCGAAACTCCGCCGTCTATTCTTGACGCAGTGCGCCACGCAGATTTTAAGGTGCTGGAGTACAGCCACAGCGCGGGCAATGAGAGCTACCGGCGCAAGCTGGTAAAATATTATAAGAAGGTAGGGATAGATATCGACTACAATCAGATCATGATCACTACAGGCGGATCCGAGGCCATTCTTTTTGGCTTTATGAGCTGCCTCGATGCAGGCGATGAGGTGATCATTCCCGAGCCTTTCTATGCTAACTACAATGGCTTTGCAGTAGCTGCGGATGTAGTGGTCAAGCCCATTACCTCCCATATCGAAAATGGCTTTGCATTGCCGCCGATTGAAGAGTTTGAAAAGGTGATCACTCCCCGTACCAGGGCCATCGTGATCTGTAATCCGAACAATCCCACCGGCTATCTCTACAGCCGCGAAGAAATGGAAGTGCTGAAGCAGATCGTGCAAAAACATAACCTCTATCTTTTTTCTGATGAAGCTTACCGCGAATTCTGCTACGGCGGCGAGCATGTAAGCGCCATGCATCTTTCAGGCATCGATGAGCATGTGGTACTGATGGATACCATTTCTAAACGCTACAGCGCCTGCGGCGGACGCATCGGCGCATTTGTAACAAGAAATAAAAAAGTATACGATACTGCCTTGAAGTTTGCACAGGCAAGACTGAGCCCTCCCTCTTTTGCGCAGATACTCGGCGAAGCGGCGGTTGACCTGCCCGATGATTATTTCGACACAACCAAGGCCGAATACCTCAGGCGCCGCGATACGCTGGTAAAAAGACTGAACGACATGCCCGGTGTTTTTTGTCCAAATCCCGGCGGCGCTTTTTATGCCATTGCAAGGCTTCCGATAGATGATTGCGATAAATTCTGCCAATGGCTGCTGGAATCTTTCTCTTACAAAAATCAAACGGTGATGCTGGCCCCTGCCTCAGGATTTTATGGCACCCGCGGACTGGGCCAGGATGAGGTACGCCTGGCGTACGTACTGAACATAAATGATCTTAACAACGCCATGGATTGCCTGGAGAAAGCGCTGGAAGCATACCGCAAGGAAGAAATGCAGGAAACTGTAGCTGATGCGAAAATGGTTTAAGAAGCTATGAGCTGCGAGCTTCGAGCTGTGAGCCGCCGCGATCGGCTTGCACCTTGTACCTTGTTCCTTGCGTCTTGCGCCTTGCGCCTTGTGCCTTACACAAATAGGTGTTTT